>QHNU01000007.1 GCA_003218525.1 Verrucomicrobiota bacterium | reverse complement strand
CGTTGATCGGTTGGTCAAAAAAGCGCTCGTTTCGCGCAACGACCAGGCCGGGGATCGCCGGGTGCGCCAGGTTGAACTGACCGCCAAAGGGCGGGCGTTGATTACTGGCGGATTCCGCGAGCACGCAGCCGAGATGGAGAATGTCGTCGGCGTTCTTTCGAAAAAGGAGCGGCTGACGTTGCTGCGGCTGTTGAAAAAATTGGGCAAGCACGCGGCAGAAACTCGCGGCCACGCGTTGTCAATATCCGTCAGGAGTCGAAGGCGCCAAGTTGCCGCGTGAGCGAGAACACATTCGCCACACCCCAACGGTCGCTGATCCTGCCGTTGCGCACTCTCATGACGTCACCCTTTCAAACTGAATAGTGTGCTCCGCATTTTTTAACGGGTGAGGTGATGGCCCGGCGACCCTGTTCTTTTAAGCCAACCGCCCCTTCCGGGAACCAAGATCATTTAGAGCTGAATCAGGCCGCGACGATTGGCCGCAGCGATGGCCTCGGTCCGGCTGATGACGTTCAGCTTGCTGAAAATGCTTCGCATGTGCGTTTTTACGGTGGTTTCGCTGATGAACAGCTCCGTGCCGATGTCTTTGTTGCTTCTGCCCCGAGCAAGAAGCCTGAGGACATCGACTTCACGGCTTGTTAATGTTTCGCCGCTCATGCGCGAGGCCAGCTTGGCTCCGAGAGAAGCAGGAATGCAGGTTTCGCCGGCATGCACCCGACGAATCGAATCGAGCAATTCTTCTAATGTTGCGTCCTTCAATAGATAGCCTTTCGCGCCCGCTCTGATCGCCTGGTAAATTTCCTCATCGGTGTCATAGGTGGTCTGCACGATCACTCGTGCGGAGACGTCCAGATCACGAACTTCCTTGATCACGCCGACCCCGTTCAGTGTCGGCATTCGCAAATCAAGGAGCGACACGTCGGGACGATGCGTTTTCCACAATTCGACTGCTTCGCGACCATTGCTCGCCTTGGCTACAACGGTCATGTCGTCCTGCCGTCCAATTGTCGCGGCCAAGCCCTCGAGGATAAGTGCATGGTCGTCGGCAATCAGTAGCCGTATCCGCTCCGTTGGAATTGTCTTGCGACTGTGCGCACGGGCGGAGGCGGTTCGCTTACGGGATGATGTAACGAATCGGGTTGCTCCTCTCGGCTTCCTTTTTACCACGGTAGGAACTGAAAATATCGTAGCACCCGGCGCAGTGTCGATCATCATCCCAGTCGCGATGCGGCATAACCCGCGGGCTAGCTTCCAACCGCTCGAAGACAGTCTTACCGCGGCGTTTCGTAAGGCGGTTCGTCCGTCGCTATCGGCGTCGTTTGCGCGGGCGGATTAATTAAATTGAAAACAAAGGCCGCTATGGCAGCAGCGACAAACGTGGCGAGGAGATAAATCCAGAGATTACTCCAACTCGAGATACCCAGGATTGAAATCCCGATTGCGACCGCGGGATTGAACGCGCCGCCGGAAATGTCGCCGACGGCGAAGGCACCGGTCATCACGGTCATTCCAATTGCCAGGCCATAGAACGAATTTCCAGAGGTCCCTTCGGCGGTAGCCGAATTAAGCACCACATAGACCAGCGCAAATGTGAACAAAAATTCCGCCAGGAGCGCCGGTCCGATTTTCGGAGCAATTGGTGCCACAACAATTCCGGCCCGCAGAACCTTCACTGCCCCCGCTGCTAGTACTGCCGCGATCAGCTGCGAGATAATATAGGGCAATACATCGGCGGTGTTGACACGGCCTCGCATCCAAACGCCGAGGGTCACCGCCGGGTTGTAGTGCGCACCGGAGATGTGGCCGCCGGCGTAGACCATGACCATGAGTGCCGCTCCTATAGCGAGTGGCGCAATGACTCCTGCCCCAGCCCCAATCCCGGTACAGCCAATCGTAAAAATGAGAAAAAACGTGCCGATGAATTCCGCGATATATTTGTTCATAGCTGGTTAACGCTGAGACGCTGGTTGGGTGATGGTGCCAAATCGAAGCCACATTTACATTTGGCATCTCTTTTTAAGTAAATTTGAGTCCCGAGGCCAAGCACTTATTGGTCGCACATAAGGAAGGACGATTGACGGCGAGCTGCCCGCCGACTTCGGCGGCACGGGCCAGAGCCTTTTGGCTTCGCAAAAATTAACCGCCAGCTGATTTCGCCTGCGGTGGCGAAGCGCCGCCTTTTGCTTCCCGCTTCACCTCCACTTGGATTCCTTCCCGCAGGTCGTCAGTCGGATTCGTCACTACTTCCGTGTTCTCAGTCAATCCATCGAGCACCTCAAGTTGGGTGCCGAAATCGCGACCTACTTTGATTTTCTGCCAGTGGATGTGATTGCCATCGCTAATTGTCGCCACCTCCGGGCCTTCGGTGCGGAAAAGAAATGAATTTGCCGGCACTACGATCGGCGCGTTCTCATTACCCAGAACGAATTTCACCTCACCGTACATTCCAGCGTAAAGTTTGCCGTCGTGATTCGGCACCTGCACCTCCACCTGCATGGTGCGTGATTGCGGATCGAGCGCGCCCGCCGTGCGCGTGACCGAGCCATCAAAGTTCTGCCCGGGAAATTCCTGCACCAGGATCTTCGCCGTCAACCCCTCGTGAATTGACGGCGCGTTCTCTTGCGGCGCATAAACGTAGACGCGGAGCGGATCACTTTGAACGATCCGGAAGAGCGGTGTGCCCGCGTTTCCGGTGCCA
>QHNU01000019.1 GCA_003218525.1 Verrucomicrobiota bacterium | reverse complement strand
AGCGCGCTCGGCAGAACCCAAAGGCCCGTTTGAAAGCGATGAATGCCCTCGGATGCTGCTATCGCGAGCTCGGCATGCTCGATCTGGCCGCTAAACAACTGGAGGAAGCGGCCCGGGAAATTCTCGCCATGGATCCAACAAAGAAGGAGATCGTTTACAATCTTGGAATTGTTTATGAGATGATGGAGGACCCGGAAAAATCAATCGCCTGCATGAAGCAAATCTACGAGAGCGATTACGGCTATAAAGATGTCGCGAAGCGGGTGGAGAGTTCCTATAGGATTTGAGCTGAGCAATGCCTGATTGCAATTGACCTGTTAGGGGCCTGCTCGGAGAGATTACGTCCAGCCTAGAGAGAGCGCGCGAATCCCAAGTGCCGGGTTTTTGCTCTCGGCACTCACAACCAGAAAACTTATGAAAGATAGATTTTTTATAAAGAGGAGCGCGGTCGCTACTGCCTTAGCGGCTATGATTTTAATCTGCCCTGCACGTGCGGCGTTCGCACAGAATCCGCCCATGTTTGGGCGCACACCGACCGCTTCACCGACGCAGACGTCGACCGCCAATGCGAGTACTAACAAGAAATCGCAGGAGACGGCCAAGGGTGGGTCACCCAGTATGGGCGATCGATCCTTTATGAGGGAAGCCGCTAAAGGTGGAATGATGGAAGTCGACATGGGGCGACAGGCAGAACAAAATGCGTCAAATCCTGAGGTGAAAAAGTTCGGCGCTCGGATGGTGACCGATCACAGTAAGGCTAATTCGGAGCTGAAATCGATCGCCTTGAAAAAGGGAGTCGACTTACCTGGTGTGAAGGAGCCCGGCAGGTGGAAATCGGACAGGGATTATATGGATGCGATGGTGAAGGATCATGAGAAGGACCTTGCCGATTTCGAGAAGGAAGCGAAAAACGGAAGCGATCCTGACGTAAAGCAGTTCGCGGAGAAGACTTCCGCCGTGGTTCGAAAGCACCTTAAACTGGCAAAAGAAATCCAGGGCAAGCTGAAATAATAATCCTGCATAAATCAATGGACGGCGCGTCGAAAGATGCGCCGTTCGTGCGTACCGCGAAAATCGCGTTGGTCGAACCGCTGCCGAAGAATCGGAGCGGAGTTTGCCAGGAGCGAATCGCTCCGGCTGTTGACGCGAGGTCTTAAATTCTTCATCAAGAGCTTGCCGCAATGGGAGACATGAAACAGCAAAGAGCTTTGCCGGAACGCGTTTGGCGCGAACTGGCCCGTGTCCCTCGAAATGTTCGGCGACTGCTTTCGCGGGCTGCTCCTCGGGTTACCGGAAAGATGAAGACGGGGACACCGAGCATCGACCGTTATGAAGATTGGATAAGCAAAAATGAACCAAACAGGGAGGAGCTCGATGTCCAGCGGCGTCACTCCGCTGCTTCGCTGGCAGGGCCGAAAATCTCGTTGCTCATCCCTGTGTCCGAAACCTCTCCCAGATTTCTTGATGAACTCTTTGAATCGATCGTTGCCCAAACTTACGGGAACTGGGAAGCGTGCGTCGTTGATGCCGCTTCCAGCAACACCGAACTCTTGCGACAGTGGTCGGAGGCTGATCCGCGAATTCACCTTGATCGTCTGGTGACAAATCTCGGCATTGCCGAGAATACAAACCGCGCCCTCCATGCAGCCGAAGGAGACTTCATCGCGTTAGTGGATCACGATGACGTTCTCGCGCCTTTTGCACTCCATGAAGTGGCCTGCGCTATTCGGCAAAATCCCGGCGCTGAAATTTTTTATAGCGATGAAGATCGTCTAAGCGAATCCGGCAAACGCACTAAACCCTTTTTCAAACCGGAGTGGAGTCCCGAGCTGCTCTACTCCTGCATGTATTTCGGGCATCTTACCGCCTACGACCGACATTTGGCCGTCGCCCTCGGCGGGTTTCGTAAGGAGTTCGACCTGTCACAAGACTATGACTTCGCTCTAAGGGCGGTGGAGCGGAGCCAGAAAATTGTTCACATTCCACATGTTCTTTATCACTGGCGCGAGCACGCCGCTTCCGGCGCGAGTGGAGGAAAACCGGAGGCGCGGAAAACAAATATCGCGGCTCTTGCCGATGCGGTAAAAAGGCGTGGCCTCCAGGCAGAGGTGTTGGAAACGCCGACAGCCAACCGGGTGCGAATGGTGATGACGGATCCGCCGCGTGTTTCTGTCATTATCCCAACCGACTCACCGGAGCGGGCAATAAAATGTGGGCATGATCTCGTGGCGGGGACGGGGTACCCGTATGCCGAGTTTATCCTCGTTGCTAATACATCGCTGATTCACAAGATGAAGGAGTCGGTGGAAATAAGCTCGAATAACGTGCGACTCATTCCCTTTGACGAGCCTTTTAATTTTTCCAGCAAATGCAATGCGGGCGCTCGCGAAGCGATCGGAGAACGGTTGATTTTTCTTAACGACGATGTTGAGCCCAAAGAATCCAGTTGGGTTCAAAATGTCATCGAGCCGCTAGAAAATCCCGAGGTTGGAGCGGTCGCACCAAAGTTACTCTACGAGGACGGTCGCATTCAACACGCCGGCCTGGTCACGGGAGTGCGAGAGTTTGTCGGAACTGCTTTCCACCGGGAACAAGCCGCGACCAGGATGCACGTAAATTTCGCTCAGTCGATGCGCAATGTGGCGGCGCTCTCCGGCGCTTGTCTGGCGGTACGACGCGACACTTTCTTTGAAGTGGGTGGTTTTGATGAAAAAAACGCCGCGATCGCGCATTCTGATATCGATCTTTGTTTTCGAATTCGGCTCGCCGGAATGCGCTGCGTTTACACGCCGTTTACGGAACTCCAGCACACCGGCAGAGCTTCCGCTGGTCTGACGCCAAATGAGGCAAAACCTCGCCGTGACAAGTCGACCACCTATCTCCTGAATCGGTGGGGTGAATATGTCACACGCGATCCATTCTTTACGGACAACATGCGTGACTGGCTGTTCGCCGATTCGCCCGTTCCAATCCAAATGTTTGCGCGCAATCAATTTCCTCCCACTCCTTCGCAGATCGATATTCTTTTTGTCTCGCCCGATCTGACTCGGAGCGGGGCTCCCCTTTCCCTTTTCCATCTGGCTGAATGGTGTCGAGGGAATGGCTTTTTCGTGACCGTGGCCGCGCCGGTCGATGGCCCATTGCGGAACAAATTTGTGGCCGCGGAAATTCCGCTGATCATCGATCCACTAACCGGGACGGATCATCCATCCTTCGGCCGACTTATTGGGAATTTCGATGTTGTTGTCGCAAACACGGTGAAGACAGCGGACGCAATTACGGTTCGCAGTCGTGAAAATGTGCCGCGGGTTTGGTGGCTACATGAGACGGAGCTAGGTCAGCGATTCCTTCGGAAAGACGCGCGCATATCAGCAGCATTGTCGTTGCAGATTTATTGGTCGCGCCGAGCGATCGCACGCTCGCGATTTATCGCGAGCACACCGCCGGCGCAGTGCACAAGTTGATTTACGGTATCCCGGATTTTGCGATCACGATTAAATCGAAGCCGCGCGATACCGATCGCGTCCTTTTCCTCATGATCGGCACGATCGAAAAACGAAAGGGCCAGGACATCTTGATCGAGGCGATTCGGCGAATGAATTCGACGCTAGCAGCGAAAGCGTTCTTTCAGATTGTGGGGAGTGGCACCGAAACCGAATTCATTGCGCAGTTTCGGGAAGCCGCGAATAGCTTCTCAAATATGCGTGTTGATGAGGCGGTCGATTACGAGGAATCGTTGCGATGGATTGCCAGTGTCGATGTGCTGGTTTGTGCGTCGCGAGACGAATCCATGCCCCTGACTATCCTGGAAGCGATGTGTTTTGGGAAAACCATCGTGAGTACTGCGGTAGGCGGCATTCCCGAGTATCTCACCGACGGTGTCGATGGGCTCGTGGTCTCGCCCGATAATCCGGTCGCGTTGGCGGCAGCGCTGGAGCGCGTGATTCGCGATCGCGAGGGAGCCGCTAAACTAGGTACCAATGCTCGCGCCCTGTTCGAAATGCGCCATACCATTGGTGACCTCGGCCGGGATTTCGCTGACCTGCTAGAACCGCTCGTTTCGGCTCGAAAGCAAGACAGCGACTCGCTGATCGCCTCGGAAAACTCGATCCCCGCCTAACTCCTCGTGTTCCTGGAGGCGCGGACTTCGAGCAAGTCCGGAGCGGAGGTGGGTGTATCTTGGTGCCTGGATGCCGCGCCGACACCGGAGCCGGAGTCGAAAACCCGCTCTCGATCGACTCCGAAGACGCGTTGTTGCGGCTCGAATTGATCGAGTAATTGGCCATAATTTTCTACGAGATGATGGACCAGTTCCACTTCGTAACGAGTAGTGGTATTAATCATCGAAGTCTCGTGAATTCGATAAAGGGAAAGAATATTGGGCAGGAATCCAACCCTGTAGTTCTTGACCGCAAACCGCAACCAGAGGTCATAATCTTCCCAGCCAAACCAACCAATTTGACTTAACTGATTATCATAGCCGGAGAGTTCGAGCAGGACGTCGCGACGAAACATAGCCATTGCGTCAATATAGGGATACTGGGCAAGGATCTGGGGGTCCCAATCAAAATAGGATAGTAGCCCGAGGCGATTGCCGGGGGTGTCTCGGAATCGGCAGATAATCGAATAAGCGGCAGCGTAGTCGCCGACCTGAATCAGCTCCAGCAACTGCTTCAATGCGTCCGATAGGAGAAGATTGTCCGCATCCATCATGAAGACGTATTTGCCGCGAGCGAGATGGACCGCTTTGTTACGGGCATCGGCCAACCCTGTGTTCCACTTCTTATCAGCGACTAAGATGGGCAGCTGCGATGTCGCCTGGGAATGTAAGGCTTGAGCAAGGGATTCATCTTCTGAAGCATCGTTAACAATAATGATCTCGGCCGGAGGATCGACTTTGACCAAAGCTTGCTCAATGCTTGAAATGCAGTCGCCAATAAAATGATCGTAGTTATAGAGAGTAATGGCTACGGTAAGCGTGGGTTGTTCTAGGCGACGGTAGGCTTCATTTTCGTGTCGTTCGAGAATCGGTTCGCCCCGCGCTGTCGCATTTTCCTGCCTACGCCAGCGCTCCTTAACCTCTGCGCGTTTCCTATCGATTTCTTCGTCCGCGGGCGCGGATAGAGCCCTCACTGCAGCCTGCTTCTTCCGGAAGCGGTCACGAAGCTGCATGACAATGATCCGAAGATCATTCGCGGCCGCTTGACTGAGAGAACGGCGCGAATGTTGGCGCAAGTTATGTTTTAAGGCGGGCGGTAGAGCTACAGATCTGGCGTCGACGGTTAGGTCGGTGTCGAAGTGGATCGTTTGATTGTCAGTAGCGCGGGGAGTATTCCGGGCCTGAAAGTGTTGGAGAAATAGGCGGCAATGTTCAGCCTGGCTAAGTCGTTTTTGTATAAAATCAAGCCCGTTGCTGGCGATCTCGTCGCGCTCGGCCGGGTTATTGAGATAGTAGTTGCAAGCTGCAATAAGCTGCTCGCGATCGACCATTACAAAGTGTTTGCCTGGAATCAGGGTTCCATAGCCCTCACACGTCTCACTAACGACACAACAACCATTGGCCATGCCAGTCAACATCCGATGCCATTCGAAATATCTCTGGTCGGAGTAGTGGACGTTGAGCAATATCTTGGTTTGCGCGAGCAATTTGGTTCGTTTCTCTACCGAAAGGTAGCTGCGAGTCTGCTTCGTTTTGGCAAAGCCAAGCGGAACCAGGCGAATGACGCAGTCATGCTCGGAGAAGAATGGCGCGTTCTCGGCAAAGAAGGCATCTCGACGATGCGTCATCGAACCAAGAAAGGTGACGTCGTGCGGTCGTTCTCCATCGGGCGGCAGACTTGTTCCCAGGATAGGATGATAACCCAGGGGCAGGTAATAACATTTTAGGCCGCGAGCCCGATAGGCGGCGACACCGAGCGGACTGATATCGGCAACCGCCTGAGCATACGATGTCCACCAGAGATTACTTTGAAACCACTCCGTTTCAGGCTGCTCGGTACAAAGTAAGACGACTTGGCGTGTCAGTTCGCGTGCTCTCTCAAACGGAATATGTTGGCTCAGGAAAAGATTATAGTATTCATGCGGCGTAATCACCATTTGGAGACAATCGGACGAGGGATTTTCCTCGGGGACCTGATCTAATCGGATTCGGGTCTCGCAGCCGATCTCGCGAAAGCCGGCTGCGACCAGCTCGCCAATCTCGCGAATGAAGAGATTCGATTTTGAAGTTGCAAGTAAGTCGATGCGTTTAATGAGCGAGCCTGTGGATCTGTCAACTGTCTTGGCAATAAGTGGCCCGACTGGTGCGGACACGTGAACGACACGCTGAGCTCGATCGTAGGCCCAACTCTGAAGAATGCGCGTTAGGACACTCCGAGATTGGCGGAATCCGAGGAGATCGAGGAAATTTAAGGGCGCAGCCCTAATTGTAGTAGTGCAAAAAGTTCTCCACACGTGCCGCTGGTCCTGCACCTGGAAGGTGAGATAGTTCGTACCGAGTCCGAGTTGTAACTCGAATAGAAACCCGCTAGTTTTCGCTTCCGTTAAATTGGGAAATGCCGTTGCAACATCGGGGCGCTCGCGTTTTCGTCGGGCACGGATGATTCTTCGGCCTAGCAACGTCCGTCTCACCACCGCGCGCAGACCATGAATTGGCTTTCCGTGACGATGAACCAACCAACCAGACCAGCTTAAGTACTTGTCATAAGCGATCGAAGGAAACGGGGCATCGAACTGAAATGCGAAGTCCTCCGAATAGCTATGGAGCTGCGATGGGGTGGCCATTTTCACGTCCGACTCGAGACTACCGCCCACGGCTTTTCCAATCGCGGTGGAAAAGCGAGAGAAAATAGTTGTTTATCTAAGGCAAGATTTGGGTTGTAAAAGGGATCATTTCGAAGCTTCTCGCCCCAATGGTCGGCCATGTATTGAACCTCAGCCGCGAATCGCTGTTGTTTAACCAGCGTGTCTTCCGGGCCACGGCTAGTTGACTCGTAGTGGCGAAGTTCAGCGAATGGCGTCCATAGAATGCGTAGTCCAAGCTGCTGAATCCGAAGGCAAAAATCAACGTCGTTGAATGCAACGGTCAGATGGGTTTCATCCAGACCACCTACTTGCAGATAGATTTCCTTGCGCGTGACCAAGCAAGCCGCGGTGACAGCGGAGAAATTTTGAACGAGATGCGGCCGGCTAAAATAACCATCTTCGTCGAGGACACCAGCATGAGCATGAGCACCGATTCCTTTCATACCGAGAATCACGCCTCCATGCTGAATTCTCCCGTCAGGGTATCGGAGGCGGGCGCCGACTGCGCCAATCTCGGGCCGGACGGCATGACTGATCATTTCGCTCAGCCAATCGGCGCTGATAATTTCGAGATCATTATTTAGCAAAGCGAGGAGATCGCCGCGGGACTCCGAAACGGCCAGATTGTTCAACTGGCTGTAATTAAAAGGAGCATTGACGCGGAGAACACGAGCCTGGTGAGCTGACTGAAGATCGGACAAATAATCCATCGTCTCTGGTTCATGACTACCATTGTCGACGACGATTACTTCAAAGCTCCGATAACTGGTCGTAGCAAAAATGCTGTCTAAACAACGCCGTAAAAAACCTGCCTGGTCGCGCGTCGGAATGATTAAGGAGACAAGCGGTTGGGCCGGTGGTTGGGGATAATTAACCCGGCGATAAATCCGCCGATGCGGCGACACGGTTACGTCCTTTAATCCGGCTCGGCTGAAATGTTCTGAAACCGCACGAAGGGCGGCATCGTGCGCGTAGGGCTTGTTATCGACGAAAGAGGCGGTGCTGTCGGAGGAACAACGCCAGTGATAGAGGACACGGGGAATATGGTGGATTTCGGTGGAAGGGATGCGTTCGATACATCTTAAGGCCAGATCGTAGTCTTGTGCCCCTTCATAGCCCACGCGAAATCCGCCTATTTGGCGGACCAACTTGGTAGAAATAATGGAAAGATGAGAAATGAAATTCTGGCCAAAAAATAGGTCCGGATTCCAATCGGTTTTGAAGTGTGGATCGCAGCGGCGACCATGTGGGTCGAGCTTGTCTTCATCGCTATATATCAGCTTCAGCTCTGGGTCGCGATTGAGTTCGACCGCAGCGAAATAGAGCGCAGTTGAAGCGAGTTCGTCGTCATGATCGAGCAAGGCAATAAAGTCGCCGCCAGCGAGTTCGAGAGCGGCATTGCTTGCGCCGGCGATGTGCATCGTCGAGGTCAACCGCTGCGCTTTTATACGCGCATCGTTGCGAAGGACTCCCGCGATAAATGGCCAAATATGGGCCGCGGTTGAACCATCGTCGACAATGCATAATTCCCAATTGGGGTAGAGTTGATTGCGGACCGATTCAATTGCCCGCTCCAACCATTCCACTTTTGTATTGAAGACCGGGAGGAGAACGGAGATGAGCGGGCGAAGTTTCAGTCGCTTGATATGAGCACGAATCTGGCGGCGATCGGACCGGTAGATCGCGTCGTAAGCGCGAATCCAGGAACTATAATTTCCTACCTGTTCCTGGACGTCATCATAGCGTGGTGCGAAAAGGGGGCCTTTGAGTCTGCGCGCGTAGAACTCCTCCCATTTTCCTTTTTCTGATTTTGCTTCCAGGACTAATTTCGGGGTGCCGCCTAGGACAGTAATATCTACAAAGAACCCGCTGCCGAACGCACCGGGAAGGCCGTGCAATCGAGCTGCGACATCAGGCCGGACCACGCCATAAGAGCCGGCGAACGTTTGACGGCCAATTCGCGCCCGTATTGCTTTAACCTCTGCACCTTCACCAGCAAAGCACCAGCCGGAGATATGCAGATAACGGCGTCTCTTTGACCAATCTGCCGGCCGATCGAACCAAAATTCAAAGCGCGATCGTTTTTGAGCTCCGGCCTGAAAATCAATTCCGCACGGCTGCTCCCGCCGAGTCGGCCCAAGAGCGGTTGGAATAATCTGCCGGCGCAAAAATTCCCGCCACCGGCCGTCGTCTTGTTTCAACTCCAGCGACAGGCGGCAGGGACGGCGAGGCACGCGCAAGGCGATGCCAAAGACGGCACGGGCGGTAGCTCGAAGTAACGGGTAGCGCTGCACCAAATCGGCTCGTGGAACGCCGAAAGTCGCAGGAAAGATTCGCTTCCCGACGCGCGCCCGCACACCTTCGATCGGTCTCCCGATGGTATCAACGCACCACCCGGATAGATGGGCCGGACCAACCGGGACCTCCCACTTATGTGGCACGTCCACCGCCCAGACGTATCTTCCTTTTGCCTCATTTAATTGAACATCTCGCCAGTGCCGACGATCCGCCGCGCCGGCGATAAGGGGTCCTCTGATTTTGTGCGAGAAAACGCGTGCCCAGCAATCATTAGCCCCTGCGACCTCAATGATGAGATCGCTTTTTCCAAATGGAACTCGTGCATCGATAGTGAAACCGACCGGAGCAATCGCGACGGAAAGTCCGGAAGCCTCAAGAAGATCGGGGCGCGGGATATTTAACGATCCGTTAAAAACGCGGTCACGGATATGCGCCCGAATATTCGTTATTGGTTCACCCGTCTTGGAGGCACAAGCGCCGGACAGACGGATGCGGCGGACGCGTTTGGTCCAACCTCCACGTTTATCGAGCCAAAAACGAAAATCAGACGAAGCTGCGGTCTTCTGTGGCTGCGTGTCGGTATTGACTAAACGATCCAAAGGAGAAGATCCTGATTTTTCTTAGATCCCTGCGGCCGGCTTACGCGCAAGTAGCTCGAAACCGGCAGCAACCCGCTTTTGCTGTGGCTGCGGCAGGCGTTGCAAAATTTCGAAGCCATTCGGTGCGCCGGCGGCGCGATTATCCCAGATCTCGGCCCACTGGCCGAGGGTTGTATGCATGACGCGAGCTTCCTCCTGCGGACTGGTCTGGCTATCGCGCAGAGATTGCTTCATGGCTGATAAAAGAAATGCCAGCATGACCCCAGGTCCAAAGTTGTCGCTCACATGGCACTTCTCGATCTCAAATCCGGAAAACCAATCTCGCACTCCGAATTCCGTGGCGTTAAAAAAATGGGCTGGCGCTTCATGTAACGGCTGGAGAAATGCGGTGTGAATGGCGATGGACCCCGTCGGCTTGAGGACACGAAGAACCTCAGTCGCTGCCTTGCGCGGCTTGCGCAGATGCTCGAAGACATTGAAGGCGAAAACCCGGTCGAACACATTGTCGCGAAAAGGGAGAGTATGCGCGTCCCCTACGACATCGGTATGCCTGAAAATTTTGTGCTCGAATTCGATGCAGTTTGAGTACTTCGAGGAGGTTGCGCCCGCCCCAATGTGTAAAATGAGCTCATGTCCGGCCCGAAGGATCGCTTCGTAGTCACCGCCGATCGGGTTGGATTGATGATCGAGCGAAACAACTGCCGCCTCTGTGCTCAGAAAAACCGGCACGCGATTCTGAATTCGATAATGGACCAGGCAATGGCGGCAACTAAGCTGGTCAGGCTCAAACAGCAGGTCGCCGCGACAAGCCGGACAGCAAATGATACTCGCCCACGAGGAATTCATTCTGATTTGAAGCGGGGGCTAGCTTACCCGACGCGATCTACTGTGCGAGGCAAAAGCTTGTTTAATCGACCAAGGGCCGGCGTGCGAATACTGAACGCAACGATCTTTTCCGGCCAACTGATTTCCATGCCTGCCGCGTCTTAATCCATGCGCAAAACCAAAATTATCTGCACGCTCGGACCGGCGACGGAAAATCCCGACATGATCCGCCAACTCCTAAAGGAAGGGGCGGATGTTTTTCGTTTAAATATGAGTCATGCCGATCACGCCTGGGTGCGGCAGATCGTGCCGCTAACCCGCGGCATTGCGGAGGAACTCAGTCGCGCCGTGGGCATTCTTCTCGATACTCAAGGTCCGGCTATCCGCACTGGCGATCTCAAGACGGAACTGCATTTAAAACCAGGGGACATTCTTGAGTTCACTGTCCGGGGGGCGAAAAGCAGCGAGCCCTACTCGGTTGACGTCAATTACGATGGTCTTGTCGATGACATCCAGGAAGGGGACACGGTGCTCGTGGATAACGGTGTTATTCAATTGCTCGTAATCGAGAAGCAAAATGATCGAATTCGTTGCCGAGTGATGACTGCGGGTAGGCTCGGCTCGCGACGCCACATCAACCTTCCCGGTGTGCACGTCAATCTGCCCCCGCTGACAAAAAAAGATCTCGATGATATCGCCGTCGGCGTTGAAGTCGGCGTGGATTTTGTCGCGCTCAGCTTCGCCCGTCAGCGCAGCGACATCGATGAACTACGAAGGGTCCTTCTGCAGCACGGGAGCAAAGCGCAAGTGATGGCGAAAATCGAAGATCAATCCGCTGTAAGACTGATCGATGAAATGATCACGGCCGCTGACTCGATCATGATCGCTCGGGGGGATCTTGGAATCGAGTGTCCGATCGAGGAATTGCCAATTATCCAACGCAAAGTGGTCAAGCTTTGTGCACGATTAGGCAAACCGGTGGTAGTGGCCACGCATCTACTCGAGTCCATGGTCCATAACCCAATCCCGACCCGTGCCGAAGTCACCGATGTCGCGAACGCCGTCTTTGAGCAAGCCGATGCAGTGATGCTGAGCGAGGAGACAACAATCGGATCGTATCCGGCGGAATGTGTGCGGATCTTGAATCGCGTCGCGTTACGAATAGAGCGAAGTGGTGGTGCCGGCTACGCAAAATCCGCTGTCCTCGAAGATGTCCGTCAAAAAACGGTAGCTTCGGCCGTGGTGCTGGCGAATTCGCTGCCGCGCTCCAGAATCATCGTTTTTACGCGACATGGGACTATGGCCCGCAATACATCCAATCTGCGGCCGGAACTCGCCACGGTCTTTGCATTTACTCCAAGCGAAGAAGTACGGCGGCAGCTCGCACTGTGCTGGGGCACTTGCCCAGTTCGAATCGAATTCAGCCAAGATCCAAACGAGACGATAGAGACTGCGGAAAAATACCTTCGCGACTGTGGTCTGACTTCACCAGGCGATAATCTCGTCATCATTAGCGACATCCGAGCTGGAGGCATGCTTGTCGACACGGTGCAACTTCGCGTCGCTCGATAAACAAAAACGCGCGGGTTGGTTCCGCGTGTCTTTGAATCTTACTTCGAATCAAGCTTCGACCGGCAGTTCCAGATCGATGTCGATGGGGCGCTCTTTCTTGGCCAGGGCGCGACGCAATTTCGACAATGCGATGTTCTGTAACTGGCGAATACGCTCGCGGGTGACGCCAAATTTCTTGCCGACTTCCTCCAAGGTCTTGGGCTTGCCGCCATCGAGTCCGAAACGCGAGAAAATGATCTTGCGCTCGCGATCGTCCAGCACTTCGAGCAAGCCGCCGACTTCGTTGCGCAGATTCTTGTCGCGCAACAATTCGAAGGGGGTCATTGCCTCCTCATCGCCGACGATCTCGCCAAATTCGGTCGAGTCATCATCGCTGATCGGGGCGTCGAGCGAAGCAGGACGGATGGAAACTGTTTTCAACTGCGACACTTTGCCGGCAGCGATGCCAATTTCTTCGCCCAATTCGTCGTCGGTCGGTTCGCGGCCGAGCTCCTCGCTCATTTGGAGCGAGACACGACGCATTTTCGAGATTTTATCGACCAGATGTACCGGCAGACGAATTGTCTTCGACTGATTTGCCAAGGCACGTTTAATCGACTGCTTGATCCACCACGCGGCATAGGTCGAAAGCTTTCCGCCCTTTGCGGGGTCAAAACGTTCGACGGCCTTCATTAGGCCAATGTTGCCCTCAGAAATTAAATCGAGCAGTGGCAGGCCTAGGTTGGCATAATCATGCGCAATCTTCACAACCAGACGCAAATTCGAGCGGATCATCAGGGCCCGCGCTTCTTTGTCGCCCTTTTTGATCTTGGCGGCGAGCTCGATCTCCTGCTGGGGGGTGAGAAGCGGGATTTGCCCGATCTCGCGCAGGTAAATCTTTATTCCGGTATCGCTATCTTCGGCGGCCATAAAGCTTTTCATGAAAGAGGGTAGGGAATTCGGCGTGCAGTTCCCGGATATTTACGTATGCCCGGGGGTTCTCAGTTGCACGATTTACCATTCGGGAAAGTCGTTAACAAGGTTAAATATTTCGCATTTATGACACTGTTCGGATGTGTTTCGTTCAAATAAGGTCCCTTTAATGGCTCAACCATCCCGAAATTTACCCTCCAAATTAGTTGCTGATGCGCTCTCAAGCCATCCTCGATGAGCACAGGTCGAGCCCGCGATCGGCCAAATGTATCGATCCTCCCGGCGAGTTTTTACGCTAGTTGCAAGCAGGCTTTAGGTGGTAAAGCACGGGTTCGCCGCTTAATACGAAAACCTGGCAGCAATCTGTCGAAGTTCGACGCGTCCGAGATATTGCGCACTTGCCGTAGATTTGCCCCTTTTCGTCAGAAAAATTCTCTGCCAACCTCGCCCGAATGCTGGCCAAGATTTATTCCGCCGCAGTTTACGGCGTTGACGCTTACGAAGTTGAGATCGAGGTCAACGCCGCGGGTGGGAGTCCGGTCATTGTGGTGGTTGGTTTGCCCGATGCGGCGGTCAAGGAAAGCAAGGACCGGGTTACGACCGCGATTTCAAACAGCGGCTATTTCTGGCCGCGTGGGCGGACCACCGTGAATCTTGCCCCGGCCGACATCAAGAAAGAAGGGCCGAGCTTCGATCTTCCAATCGCACTCGGAATGATCGCGTGCAGCGAGGAAGCTGATAGCTCCGCCTTTGCCGAATACAGTTTTGTCGGGGAATTGGCTCTCGATGGAGCGGTTCGCGCCGTCACAGGCGTATTGCCAGTGGCGATTGAAGCTCGCAAACGCGGCAAAAAGGCCCTCTTCGTTCCGCAGGCCAATGCTCAGGAAGCGGCTATGGTGCGAGGAATCGCCGTTTATGGCGTGCGCAACTTACGCGAGACGTTCTCGTTCCTTCGCGACGAATGCATGCTGCAGCCGACGCGCGGCGATCTTGAGAAATTTTTCGCGACCCATCAAA
>QHNU01000018.1 GCA_003218525.1 Verrucomicrobiota bacterium | reverse complement strand
GTACCACCTCGATACTATCCGGTGAAATCCCTTCCTCAGGAAAATCGATTCCGGCATCGACATGGGCGAGCGTTTCGATGAACTGCTGTCGCAGACCCCGAAACTGATCACCCAAGCGACCTGAGAGTTGTTCCGTGGCGGAGCGCAACGCGAGGTCGGTTTGGGCGCGAATCACATCGATCACGGCCTCGGCCTGGGTGATGTCAATCTTGCGGTTGAAATATGCTCGCTCAGTGAATTCCCCCGGCCGAGCAGATCGGGCTCCGGCATGGAGGCATGCTTCCAAGACCTTGGCGCTGGCCAGCATGCCGCCATGACAACTGATCTCGACCAAGTCTTCGCCAGTGTAACTGCCAGGCGCGCGATGCACCGCAATCATCGCCTGATCAATTGGAGTACCATTAAAGACGATTTGTCCCAAATGCTGCGTGTGCGAGGGAAAATCCTCCGGTCCGCTTTTGCCCCGGAAAATTTTGCCAGCGATTTCGACGGCCGTACTGCCCGAAATTCTGATGATGGCAATTGCCCCTTCCCCCACGGCAGTTGAAATGGCTGCAATAGTTTCTCCGTTAGCCAGTTCGCTCACAAGATTTGCCGCAGGGCCGCGATGCATCTCTCGTTTTGAGGCATCGTCCCGATCGAGATTCGGACCCACTGCGGAAGGCGATACCCGCGCATGGCCCGGACGATGATTTTGTGCTCCAGCATTGCCTTGAATACGGCGGCACCGTCACCCACGTTCACCAGCACAAAATTCCCAGCGCTAGGAATATATTCCAGGCGCATGGCAGCGAATTCTCGTTCAAAAAACGCGCGGCCTTCGTCCACGATTCGCTTGGTTGCGAGCTGATGCTCCTCGTCAGTGATCGCGGCAAGCGCACCGGCTTGAGCCAGAGCATTGACGTTGAACGGCTGCCTGGCTTTCTGCAGCACCTCGATTAATTCCGGCCGCGCCACGCCATAGCCAACGCGCAGGCTGGCCAAGCCATGAATTTTGGAAAAGGTCCGAAGAGTAACGACGTTTCGTTTTTCACGGATGTAGCGCAAGGTGTCGGCCGGATCGTCCACGAATTCATAGTAAGCTTCGTCGAAAATGATAATGAGATGTGAGGGCACACGAGCAACGAATCCTTCGATCGCATCTGCTGACAGGAGCGTTCCGGTCGGGTTGTTTGGATTGGCGACAAAGATCAACTCGGTCTGATCCGTGATGGCATCGAGCATCGCATCGAGGTCATGAGCGTAATTACGGCTTGGCGCTTCGATTGTCTGTGCCCCAAAAATCCGCGCCACGATCTTGTAGGCCACAAAGGCGTGCTCAGAAGTCAGGATGGCATCGCCTGGTTTGAGGAAAGCGTGTCCTAATAGTTCGATGATTTCGTTGGAGCCGTTGCCGATAATAAGATTCTCCGACGCCATGTTGAGTTTTTGAGCAAGAGCGTTGCGCAGGTAATGCGCGCCTCCGTCGGGGTAGTGCTGGGCGTTTTCGATGGCAGCGTGCAATGCGGCAAGGGCCTTCGGTGAGGGGCCGAGCGGATTTTCATTGGAAGCGAGCTTGATAATCTCGCAAGGATCGCAACCGAGCTGGCGCGCCGTTTCGTCAATCGGCTTGCCGGGTTGGTAAACGGCGAGATCGCGCAGATGCGGATTCGCGATACTCCAAATGGATTGCACCGGTGCAGTCTATGCGAAAACGGTCCTGGGAAAAGACTGGTCGCTGACCGCCTTCTCCGCGAACTTCGAGGCTATGCAAAGCGTTCTTTTTCTCGGCGACACGAAAGTTTTCGGAATCGCGCTTAACGCCTGGAAAATCATCGGGCTCACTGGGAGCATCATTTTCGGTCTCCGTTTTCTCATTCAATGGTTGGCCTCGGAACGGGCGCGCAAAAGCGTCATTCCATTTGGATTTTGGGAGTGCAGCGCTCTCGGGTCGCTCCTCACCCTGGCCTATTTCGCAATCTATCGGCATGATTCGGTCGGGGTCTTACAAACGGCGCTGCCGCTGCCAATTTACCTTCGCAATCTCTACTTTCGTTATACCCATCGGCATCCGAAACATCCCGGCAATGAGCCTCGTCCGGCGGAATGATTTTGCCTGTGTTGTGCGCCAGCCGTATTTTCACTCCGCATGATCCGGCCGGAAGAGCTGCTTTATCTCGACAATAATGCGACAACGGCGATTGATCCCGCCGTGCTCGAGAGCATGCGGCCGTTTCTGGAGGAGTTTTTCGCTAATCCATCGAGCGGTTACGGATTTGCTGCGCAAGTCCGAGAGGCGATCGAGGAAGCGCGACAACAGGTAGCCGATCTTCTCGGATGCGAAGCCCGTGAAATTATTTTCACGAGCGGCGGCACGGAATCAAACAACACAGCCTTTTATTCAGCCCTGGAAGCTGCGCCGGACCGGCGGCATGTCGTCACGACGGCAGTTGAGCACAGTGCCGTGTTGCGACCGGCCAAAGACCTGGAGAATCGAGGATATGCGGTCACCTTTCTCGCCGTCGATAAAGCCGGGCAGCTGAATTTAAACAAACTGGCGGATGCCATTCGACCTGACACGACCTTGCTTTCGGTGATGTGGGCGAACAACGAAACGGGGGTGATTTTTCCGATCGAAAAAGTCGCGGCAATTGCGCGTGAAAAGAAGGTGCCGTTTCATACCGATGCGGTACAAGCAGCGGGGAAAATAGAAATCAAACTAGGCGATGTTCCGCTCCAGTTTCTCTCCATTTCCGGACATAAGTTGCACGGTCCAAAAGGAGTCGGTGCTCTCTACGTTAATCGGCTTGCTCGTTTTCGTCCTTTGCTCCGTGGCGGCAGTCACGAGAATAATCGGCGAGCCGGCACCGAGAATACGGCATCGATTATTGGGCTTGGCAAAGCGGCCGAGATTGCACGAGCTAAAATGCGCGATGAGCAGGGTCGCGTTCGCAAGATGCGGGACCGATTTGAGCAATGTTTACTCGAGAGAATTTCTGGTGCGCGTATCAATGGCGCCGGCGCGGATCGTTTGCCAAATACATCGAGCATTATGTTCGACGGCATCGAGTCGGGTGCGGCACTGCTCATGCTGGATCAGAGAAACGTTTGTTGCTCGGCTGGATCGGCCTGCCGTACCGGCTCGCTCAAGCCGTCGCACGTCTTGAGCGCGATGGGACTTTTGGGAGACGAAGCTCGCGGCAGTCTTCGTTTTTCATTTGGCCGCTTCAATACCAATGCAGAGGTCGATCGTGCGGTGAAGATTGTGCCAGAAGTGATCACTAAACTGCGCGCGCTTTCGCCTGCGCTTGCGAATTAGCGGCGCCATCACAACGCGATCACGGCGCCGCGTCCGATTTAACTGACGAAGTGACTCGTCGGCGGAAAAACACTCATTGGCTGAACAATGAGTACTGGAGCCTCGCTATTGGAGAATGGATTGGGCTGACACTTGCCTTTCTCGCTATTGTTACACTTTTTTGCATTTTCATTCTTCGCCGGCACACGCTCGCCTATCATCTGGAGCACAGCTTTGCCGTGAGCGACCTGGAGTTCTTTGGCTCAGCTCTGGCGCTGGCCGATCCGGTGCCGATCGAAGGAAACGCAATCGAATTGCTCCAAAATGGCGACGAATATTTCCCGGCCATGCTGGACGCGATTCGGGGCGCGAAGAAGACGATCAATTTCGAGGCTTACATTCTTTACTCGGACGAAGTCGGCCACGCGTTTCGGGACGCGTTATGCGAACGCGCGCGGGCCGGGTTGCAAGTGCGCGTCCTGCTCGATGGGCTCGGCTCAAGTTGGAGTCTCGACAATTCCGACGTGAGGGATATGAAAAAGGCGGGCTGTAAATTTGCTTACTATCATCCGACGCATTCCTGGCGGATCGATCGCACCAACCGACGGACTCATCGCCGCGTGCTGGTGATTGATGGTCAACTGGGATTTACCGGTGCCATCGGTTTCGCCAAACACTGGGCCGGTCACGCCCAGGACAAAGAGCATTGGCGGGACGTGCAGGCGCACATCCGAGGACCGCTCGTGGCTAAATTGCAGGCAGCGTTTCAGGACCATTGGGCAAAAACGGCGGGCGAGGCGCTGAGCGGGGCGGATCAATTTCCCGCGCTGGTCGCGGCAGGAAACTTGAAGGGACAGATCGTTGCCTCACATTCATTTTCCATTGCCCCGGTCCCCTTGGTGCAAGCAACAGCGTTCGCCGCCGCGACCAAGCGCATCTGGATTGCAAACGCATATTGCACGCCCACTTCGGATCAGGTCGAGCTGCTGACAAAAGCAGTACAGCGAGGTGTGGACGTCCGCCTCATGGTTCCGGGCCAAAACAATGATCAGCCGCTCACAAAATCGGCCGGTCGCTCCGCCTATGGTCGACTCCTTGAAGGGGGCGTTAGGATTTTTGAATTCGAGCCCACGATGATGCACGTGAAATCGATGATCATCGACGGGACGTTCGCCATGATCGGCTCGTCGAATCTGGATTCGCGCTCGGCGGAAATTAACGAAGAACTAGATGTCGTCATTTACGATTTGGATTTCGGCCAGGAGATGGAGGAAATGTTCACGCGCGATCTAGCCCGATCCCACCAGTACACCGTTGAGCAATTCCGGAACCGATCCTTGTGGGAGCGGACGGTGGAATGGCTGGCCCTCCCGTTCCGCTCACAATTGTAATTCGGCTTCCAGCCGCGAATCGTCTCCACTAACGTGTACGCGTGGATAATTCGGCGGAATTAGTGGCGCTTCGTGAGGAGTACTGCGCGCATGGCTTGAGGCGGGTCGATCTCGATCCAGACCCCTTCAAACAATTCGGCGTCTGGTTTACCGCGGCGATCGAAGCCGGAGTTCGTGATGTGAACGCAATGACCCTGGCAACCGTGTCGCCGGGCGGGCAGCCGACCGGGCGGGTTGTCTTGCTAAAGGGTTACAGCCACGATGGCTTTATTTTTTACACTAATTACCATAGTGAAAAAGGCCACCACTTGGAAAAAAATCCGCGTGCTGGCTTGGTCATTCTTTGGAAAGAGCTTGAACGCCAAATTCGTATCGACGGCATCGCCGAGAAGCTTTCCCGCGATGAATGCCTTCGCTATTTCCACTCCCGGCCGGTCGGCAGCCAACTGGGCGCGTGGGTTTCGCATCAGAGTGAGGTGATCGATGCCCGACGTGTTCTCGATGCGCGGATGGCGGAATTAACGGAGCGATTTGCTGGCCAGGAAATTCCGCTGCCCCCCTATTGGGGCGGATATCGGGTGAAGCCGGACCGTTTCGAGTTCTGGCAGGGCCGCCCTAATCGCCTGCACGATCGTTTTCGCTATACCCGTGAAAGCGAGTCCTGGCGCCTGGAGCGACTGGCACCCTGAGGTTAAAAACCGGTGCGGACGCCGCGATCGAGATCGGAGATCGATCTTGGCCGTCTCAAAGCCAGCGCAAACTGGGCGCGAAATTCGAACTCCTTTTGTTATGATCAATCCAATTGGAGACGAATTTGGTGAGGACATTCCGCTGAGTGCTTCCGCGGATGTAGGCGAGGAGAAATTTCGCGAGGGTAGCGCCCGTGTCTCGGAAATGGCGGGCGATGCATGGGGGCAAGCCAGGGAGAAAGCGGGCGCGGCGCGGGCCCGCACCGAAATTTTCTTACGCGAGAATCCGATCCCGACGTTGCTGGGCGCGCTCGGAATCGGCATCGCAATTGGGCTGGCCATCCGCTACGCTTCGACTTCACATGACACAAAAGCCGAAGTAAAAGAGCCGGCTGCCGATGCCGTTTGGAGTTTCCTTTCCCTGCCATTCCTGTGGCCGCTGTTTAAATCGGTGAAAGAGAAGGCAGAAGATTCCGCGGAGGCAGTCAAGGATGGCGTGGATCGGCTGAAAAAAGTAAAGGTTTCACGTTACACAAAACCGATCCGACGGCGTTGGAAATCCTGGACGCGCTGAATGGCAAACGCGAGAAGGCCAAGCGAGCGGACCGCGAAAAGCAAGAGCGCTGCCGAGAATGAACTCGACGACGGTCCGCGCGATTTGCCACGGCGAAATCCGCGAACGCGTGCGATTGATGCTGGTCCGGTAAGAACGGCGAAATCATTGCAGAAAACGAATCGCTGATCTGGCCTTCCCCCAACTGATTAAAACCGCTCCGATTTTCCGCAGCGCCGTCGGTCGAACCTCCGATCGACTGGGCAATTCGAGAGTGCTCGGACTAGCTTGAACCCGGCGCCGTTCTTGCGAAAATTGTCGCTGGCTCCATGGCAGCAATTTCCTCACCGCGCTCAGATTGGCAGCGCGGCGCCATTTTTCGTTTCTTCGCTTCGCTTAAGCTAGCCGTCGTTTTGCTAGCGGTTCTGATCATCGCCAGCATTGCCGGCACGATCTATGAATCGAGCTTCGACGCCAAAGTAGCGCGGACTTACGTCTATGGAGCGCCGTGGTTTAATCTTTGGCTGATTTTGCTCGCGGCGAATCTCACTGTTTCCGCTCTGTCTCGCTGGCCCTGGCGTAAACACCACGTCGCCTTCCTTATTACCCATTTGGGTATTATCACGCTCCTGACCGGCTCTCTCATCGGTCGTATTTGGGGAATTGAAGGCACGATCACACTTTTCAAAGGAGAGGCGCCGACGAATCGTCTGCTGGTCGACGAACATCAACTGCGTGTGCATGATTCCGACGGCCTCGTCAAAGGATTTGGGGCGGAGTTCCTCCATCACCGCCCGAGTGCCCGGCAACCGCGCAATTTCGGAACGCTGGCAAGTGGCGC
Source organism: Verrucomicrobiota bacterium (assembly GCA_003218525.1). Classification (GTDB taxonomy): domain Bacteria; phylum Verrucomicrobiota; class Verrucomicrobiia; order Chthoniobacterales; family UBA10450; genus AV69. The sequence continues at coordinate 10,527 of QHNU01000018.1, read as the reverse complement.
GAGGCTGAGCGTCGTTGATTACGCGGACGCGATTGACGGTAAATTGAATCCACGTCCCCTGCCGGATGGCGGAGTGCCGGCCGTGCATTTCGCGCTCACTACCGCAATGATGGGACAGCGATTGGATAGCTGGCTGCTCGCTGATGATCCACAACACAGTGCCTTCGGGATGGGGCTGGCCAACATTGAACTAAAACGCGGCGAGGCGCAGGCATCCCCCAATGGTGAATCGAACGCAATCGGAAATAGAAGCTCGAGTTCGGAGCTGGATCTCGAGGAATCCATCTTCTCCTTCACTAAGGCACCAGAGCAACAAATTGGTCGCGTGGCAAAGGGAGGGAGCACGGGCGCGAAATTATCTCTGTCGCAGCCGCAGAATGGCGACAAAGGACAACTCACCATTTTCATTGCTGGAAAAACAAAGACGATCGATGTAGCCCAAAATCTGGGAAAAGATTTCACCATCGAAGGAACACCGTTTCACGGTCGAATCGAAAATTATTGGGCCGACTTTCGAATTCAGGACAGCAAACCGGTTTCGCGCAGCGACACGCCGAATAATCCGGCCGTAGTTCTCACCATTCGTGGTCGCGCGGTTCCTGCGGTTGACGCAACTGCGCACGGCAACGAGCGGAATGTGCCAACGAACGGAGGCGGCGCGCCGGTCATGAATGAAGCGAGCGCGGCGCAAAATCATCTCACGCTTTATGTCGCCGCTGATGGTACGATTTCCTACGAACTAAGGTCGCGCAGACTCGGCGATTCGTTCGGAAAACTCGAGTTAAATAAGCCGCTCGTCACCGGCTGGGCGGACTGGCAGCTCGTCGCCGATCGGGTGTTGCCGCACGCCGAGCAGTGGATGGATTTTACAGCAGTCAAAACGGAAAAAAATACTGCTCAATTGCCCGATGGCGTTCGCGTGCGTGTAGAGCAGGACGGCGAAACCTTCGATCAATGGCTGCCGGCCGGTTGGCAAATCACCGTGCCAACTCTACCAAAGCCGGTCGGAATTGCTTACGGCTGGCGAACGGTGCCGCTGCCAATCGGACTCGAGTTATTGGATTTCGAAGTGACGCGCAATGAAGGCAGCGATGCCCCGGCCGGATTTAAGAGTAGTCTACGCATCTCAGCCACAGATGGGGAGACCGCGAACGGACAATGCTGGATGAATCACCCATTTAGTTTTCCGAGCGCCTGGTGGCGAACCTGGAGCGGGATGACCTTTAAGATTTCACAAGCATCATGGAACCCGGAGAATCTCAGTCAAAGCACGGTACAGATTTTGCGCGATCCGGGATGGTTACTGAAATGGATCGGCTCACTTCTGATCGTGGCAGGTGTTTTCATGATGTTTTATGTCAAAAAATTCCGGCGGGAATCAGCTAGCGGGCCGGACAAGAGCCGCAATCCAGAACCGCGCTTGAGACCGCGACCGGAACCGCTGGTCGAAGCTTGATACGCCACCCGTGAGATTTCCTAGGGCAATAATCTTTCTTTGCTTTGCACTGTGCGGCTGCGCGTCGCATCGCACCGGTCCGGTTTGGAGGGAAGAGGCGCAGCGGCAAAGACATCCCTGGGGCTATTACAGTGGGCAGGTGGAAGCGCGTTGGGAAAATGACGGCCGCACAATGACCCTCTTAAGCGAGTTGCGTTATACCGATCCGGACGGTGAGGTCTGGATCGCACCGGCTGGATCGAACGTTGATGGGGCCTCCATCCCGCGCGCACTTTGGTCGCTTATGGGTGGTCCATTTGAGGGGAAATATCGGAATGGGTCCGTGCTACACGATGTTTCCTACGATCAGCACACGCGCTCCTGGGAACAATGCGATCGCATGTTTTACAACGCCATGCGTTGTAGCGGCGTGAGCGCGAGCGAAGCGAAGACGATGTATTACGCACTGTATAAGTTTGGGAGGCATTGGAAACGCCCACGCAGCTTTGCCGGCGCCGTCGCCCGGAGCGATAATACGGTTCCGCGAGCAACGCCGGTGGAGGAGGAAGAACTCGCTGCCACAAGAAGCTGGATTGAAAGTGCCAAACCGTCGATTGCCCAGATCGAAGCGCGGGCCGATGCCGCGCCGCAGTAATTACGGTACACCAGTTGCCGGCATAAGAATGGGAAAATGAGAACCCGTCGAGCTGCCGTCGTTTTTATTTTTGTCACGGTCATGCTCGACATGCTCGCGCTCGGGTTGATCGCGCCGGTGCTGCCCAAGCTGATCCTCGATTTTCTCGGCGGTAACATGAACATGGCGGCGGATTGGAACGGCATCTTCGGCACTGTGTTCGCTGCGATGCAGTTCTTCTTCTCGCCGGTTCTTGGCGTCGTGTCCGATCGCTTCGGCCGGCGACCGGTCATCTTGCTCTCGAATCTTGGCCTTGGTCTCGACTACATCGTGATGGCGCTTTCGCCAATCTTTCTCGGCCGGATCATCTCCGGAATTACCGCCTCCAGCATTCCGACGGCAATGGCTTACATCGCCGACGTTGTTCCAAAAGAGAAGCGCGCGGGCGCGTTTGGAATGATTGGAGTGGCCTTTGGCCTGGGTTTTATTCTGGGACCAGCGGTTGGTGGTCCACTCGGAGATATCAGCCCGCGTCTGCCATTTTGGATCGCTGCCGGTTTTAGCCTTCTCAACTGGCTTTACGGCTTTTTCTTCGTGCCGGAATCGCTGCCGCGCGAGCAACGCCAAGAATTCACGCTGCGCCGCGCGAACCCGATCGGTTCGCTTGTCTTGCTGCGATCTCATTCCGAGTTGTGGAAACTCGCGACCCTCCAGTTCCTGGCCTACATCTCGCATGAGGTATTCACGATTTGGGCGCTTTACGCCATTTATCGTTACACTTGGAATCAGACTACCATCGGCATCTCGCTGGCGGTCGTGGGCGTCTGTACTGCAGCGATTTCCGGCGGCTTGACTGGACGAATCGTTGCTGGGCTAGGCGAGCGCCGCACTCTCTACATCGGCCAGTTTTTCGGTGCCGTTGGGATGGTCATTGCCGGTGTCGCCCGAACCGGAGCGGTCTATTTTGCCTCGATCCCGGTGATTTCGATGTGGAACATTTCGTTCCCCGCTGCTCAAGGCATGATGACTCGCCGGGTAAGCGAACGGGAGCAAGGTGAATTGCAGGGTGCGATCCAAAGTTTGCGCTCCATTGCCTTTATCATCGGACCCTATTTGTTTTCGCGAACTTATTCCTGGTTCATCGATCCCAAACATCCGTTCCATGTGCCCGGCGCACCATATTATCTCGCTGCGACATTGCTTTTCACAGCCTGTCTGCTCGCGACGCGAATTGAGAAGCAAAAACCGGCAGTTGCGCCAACGGAGGACGTTCCCGATGTCATCGCTCCGGATGTCGTGGGCTCGGGGACAGTCGGGCCGTTAACCGAAGGTCCGGAAGGCGAACGCCTCTAGGGGCAGAAAACGGCGAAACAGCCCGTAAGCAGATTCTGCAGAGACAAATTGTTGTCGTTTTGTACCCACCGGGCGCCGTCGCGCGGACGACTACTGGCACTGAGAACCGCGGTGACGTGACCGCTGCGTTTGAGCAGGAAAATTTTCGCGCCGGACGCGAGCGCATAACCGCCGTAAGGAAGGTTCGGGCGCCATTCCGTCACCGAAATCCATTCATTGCGCACCACACGCGCAAAAAATATCTGATGCGCGGCGTCAAATCGCAGACCGGGAAAACGAAAATCGAAGGTCTCATCGCAACGAGGCTGGCGATCGCCGGTACATGGATAATTGCTGAAGGTGACATTCGCGATCAGTTGATTGGTCAATGGCTCGCGTTCCACTTGATGCGAAAAGACGGCGCCGTAAGCAAAAGTATAGGCATGGTCCGGGCTCGTTATTTGATCTCCTTCGCGAGAGCAAGAGGCCCGATTAATGCCAGCAAGACAAAAGTCATCAATCGCTTCATCTCTGAAGTTCCGCATGAACAGTCACATAAACAATTTGAGTGCGTCCAATTTCTGCGCGAGATGATGCGCGGCGTGAGTCTGGTTTTCGAGCGTTCAATCCTGCGCGCGTGCGCCGCATCTATTGCGATTTGCGCCTGGTTTGGCCTCTCGAATCATTGCGTGCTGACGGCTGCTCCGCGGCCGCTTGCCTCGGAAAAGAGCGAAGGCTGTCCCATGCATGCGCAAAAACAGCTGCCAAAACCTTCACACTCTACTGATCTTCCTTGTTGCAAGACGCTGGCTACTACCCGCGTCCTCGCGACCACGCATGTAGCGAAGAATTGCTTTGCCATCGGTCAAATCGAATTCTGCGATGACCGATCGTTGATTTTCCCCGGCGTGCATCTGACGGCCGGTGTCGTGCTCGATACCGGGCCGCCCACTGCACCAACGTTTGCGGAGTTGGTTTTGCAACGGAGCATCTTCGCGCACGCTCCGCCGATTTTGGCTTAGCTTGGCTGTAGTGGCAGGCGTATCGCCTGCGTTTTCGCTTGGCTTGGAGCCGTTGCCACTGCGGCAAATCGATGTTCGGCAATCAACTCGATTGCCGGTCAAATCCTACTTCGAAACTGAAAAATCCTTTATCCTCACGTTTGAAAACCAAAATCTTCTTCCTGGGAATGATCGCGATGATCTACGCGATCGACAGCGCCCAGCGCCTGTCCGCAAAATTCTCCTTCGCCACGTGGATCGCTATCGTCCTCGCCACCTCCAAAATACACCTGCGTTATGCACCCCGAAGTCATCTCCGACAAACCCGGCAAATGTCCGAAGTGCGGGATGGAGTTGGTGCCGAAGCGCGAGCCGCCGAAAAAACAAACGCACGGCACTGACGCTCATCATATGAGTGGAATGGGCCGTCAGTCCGGTCCTCACGAGAGTGTCCATCGCGAGCACGAGCATGGCGCGATGATGAAATCATCTCTGGATTTGGCTGATCCGATGTCCCGGGAAGGCTCAGGCACAAGCTGGCTGCCGGACTCATCGCCAATGTATGGGCGAATGTTCATGTTCGGAGAAGACACGGTCATGCTCCATGGAGCAGCGTTCCCTCGTTACACTAACGTGAGCACGCGTCGAGGCGATGATCGGATCGATGCGCCGAATTGGATCATGGCAATGTATTCGCATCCCCTTGGAGATACTGCGCAAATCGGCGCGCGTCTGATGATGAGTCTTGATCCATTAACCGAAGGCGGCCGCGGGTATCCGCTGCTTTTTCAATCCGGTGAGTCGTGGCACGATCAGCCGCTGCATGATCGGCAACACCCCCACGACTTGTTCAGCGAACTGTCCCTTTCCTACTCCCAAAAATTCACGGACGACGTATCCGGCTTTATCTACTTCGGTTATCCAGGTGAGCCAGCTCTTGGTCCTCCCACGTTCATGCATCGCATTTCAGCGATGGATGATCCGGATGCACCGCTTGGTCACCATTGGCAGGACTCGACCCACGTAACCTTCGGAGTCGCCACCGCCGGCCTCGCCTGGCGCACGGTGAAAATTGAGGGGAGCGTTTTCACCGGCCGGGAGCCGGACGAAAACCGCTATGATTTCGATCGTCCCCGCTTTGATTCGGCCAGTGGACGCCTGTCCTGGAATCCAACACCCAATCTGGCATTGCAATTCTCGCATGGTTATTTGAAGAGCCCAGAGGCTCTTGAGCCGAATGCGAACCGGCACCGCACGACCTCCTCAGTTATATATAATGTGCCGATCGGCCTCGACTCGAACTGGGCGACAACGTTCGTCTGGGGGCAAAATAACACGACTGGTGAAGGCAAAACACAGTCGTTCCTACTTGAATCCGATTTTCAACGTGGACGCGACACCTTTTACACGCGGCTCGAGCGAGTCGAGAAATCGGGGCACGAGCTCGTCTTAATCGGAGCGGATTCCCCAAAAGTTTTCCCGATCTTCGCCGCGTCGCTCGGTTATGTCCGTGATTTGACGCACGGCAACGGTCTCGATGTTGGTCTTGGCGGACAGTTCACGATTGATCACCGGCCAAGCGATTTAAACCGTTATTACGGTGATGGACTCGGTTACGGGTTCCAGGTTTTTCTTCGGATTCGCCCGTCGTTACACGGCACTGGCGGAATGAATGGCGATCGAATGAAATAGTTGCCGGCTGGCGGGTTCAGAATGCTAGTTGCCGGAAGGCTCACGCCAGTGGCTGGCAGCTGTCCACTTGTCAGCCATCGCCGCCGCGCGGAGAATAGCCATTTCACATGCCCCGATTGCCGCGCCAGAACTATCAGGACATCGAGCGCATTCTCGAATTCGATTTCCTGCGTGCAACTGAGGCAGCCGCACTCAACTCCCTAAAATGGCTAGGGCGCGGAGACAAGGAAGCGGCCGACGCCGCTGCCTCTGACGCCATCCGTGGAATGTTCGACTTGATGAATATCTGCGGCGAAGTCGTAATCGGCGAAGGCATCAAAGATAATGCGCCTGGCATTTTCAAAGGAGAGCAGCTTGGCACCTGGCTCCCCGGCACACCGCAGTTCGATATCGCGGTCGATCCAATCGACGGCACGACCAATATTTCCAAAGGCGCACCGAATTCGATCAGCTGCGTCGCGGCCGCCAGCCCGGAGGAAGGAGTGAAAGTGGCGTTGCGCGATGTGCCCTCCTTTTACATGGCGAAATTGTCTTATGGGCCGCGCGTCATCCAATACATGCAGAGGCGGGGTGACAGTTTAAATCTAGAGGTGCCAATCGCGGAAACATTGGCCATCGTGGCCCGGGCATTGGATAAGCGGGTGCAGGACGTCGTAGTCATGATGCTCGATCGCCCCCGCCATAAAGAAATGGTCGAGCAGATCCGCGGGGTGGGCGCATCATTACGAATGATCGGCGACGGTGACATCGCGGCCGCCATGGCTCCGGCGATTCCGGACAGTGGTGTCGATCTTTATATGGGGATTGGCGGTTCACCGGAAGCGGTTCTGGCCGCCGCTGGCATCAAGTGCCTGGGCGGCGATATGCAATGCAAAATGTGGCCCCGGGACGAAAAGGACCGACAAAAATTGATTGATGATGGCTACGACCAGGATTTGCCGCGGGTCTTTTTCGCCGATGATCTGGCCAACGGAAAAAATATCGTCTTCTGTGCGACGGGGATCAGTGATAGCGCGCTCCTGCGGGGCGTGCGCTCTCACGGCGCGACCGCCACCACCCATTCCATTCTCATGCGAGCAAAAAGCCGAACGGTGCGGTTTATTCGCGCCACCCATGATCTCTCGCAAAAAACGATCCACCTGCGCTCCACCAATCGCGAGGCGCGAATCTAATCGACAGCGTAATTTCCCTTTGTTCAAATCCAAAAAAACCGTCGCTTATGAGACAAGTACCAAAGACCGAACTTTCACCCGACAACGGCTGCGTCATCGACACGAAATGGAAGGTGGGCCCGCTTAGCTATCACACTTGCGCCGCCGAGCCCGACGAAGCGCATGCTAAACCGATTGAGGGCAATTACCGTCTACCAGAGCTCGTCGTTTACGATCACGTGGGTTTCAAAGGGGCTTATGCCCGGACCAACCTCAGTTTTCACTACCTCGGCGATTTCTGGAATGATCGCATCAGCTCACTCATCGTCGTCAGCGGAATCTGGCGCTTTTACCGCGACGAATATTACAAAGGAGATTACTGGGATCTCGGTCCCGGCTTCTACGAGAGCTTTTTCACCGAGAAAGGACCGGATGACGTCGTCAGTTCATTTCAGGCGATCGCGTTAACCTGAGGCGTATCCGGCAAGAACGAGAGTGACTTCAGCACATCTTCGGCGCACCCCCACGACAGCGTAAACCCGCAGCCGCCGTGGCCGTAATTGTGAACGACGGTCCGGCCATCACTCAATTTCTCCATTTCCAGACGAACACCTAATTTGCGAAAAGGGCGTAGGCCGACCCGGGTAGCAATGACTGGCGGTGGTTCGATATTTAAGGTGCGGCTGCATTCAGCTACAATCCTGTCTGTGTCGGCACGGATTGGCTCCCGGTCATAGCTGATGGAGTTTGTCCCGCCAAAGACACAATCATTTTCGCGGGGAATTGCATACATCAGTGGTGGATCATCGCACACAGTGGCCCATGGCAGGTCGAGCTTCGAAACAATCGCGACTTGGCCGCGGTGCGGTTCCATTTCGCGGTCCGGTACCAGTTCACCGGCACCGATGCCGGCGCAATTCACGATCACCTCAAAGCGCCGAGGGATGTCTCCAATTTCTTTCAAGTGCACGCCTACCGTGATCGTACCGCCGGCATTGATGAACCGGTCGCGTAGATAATCCAGGTAGCGTGTCGTGTCAGTAAGCGGAACGATCATCATAAAACCGCTCGTGAACACAGACTCCGATCCACTTCCTTGCTCGCGATCGGATATCTCAACAATAGCCGAGGACACGAGCCGCTGGGCACCGAGAGATTTCGCCCAATCAGGAATTGGAATCTCACCGCGGCGAGCAAAGGACCGAAGCTCGATCATGCTGACTCCGGTATTCTGTTGCCCTGCCAGCATGTGCAATTGCTCATACGTCCGCAGCGACCAGTCGATGACCTTGCCAGCCGGCTCAGCATCGTATGGAAACCAAATCGCGGCCGCAGCAGCTGAAGTCGTCCGTTCTCCGAGCTCCTCGGCAAAAATCGTAACGCGATAGCCGCGCTCAGCGAGGAGAACGCCGCAGGTTAGCCCGGAAACGCCGGCTCCGACGATCGCGACCTCAGGCACGGGGGCACCTTTCATTGGCAGGATGTACGTGCGACATCGACAGCCGTCATCTACATTAGCCGGCAATGGTTTTCCTAAACCACGATGCTATTACAGAAAAGGTACTCACGGGAGGGCGCGTTACACGCGAGGAGGCGCTTCAATTATACGCGCGGCCGCTCGAGGAACTCGGCGTACTCGCGGACAGTCGACGGCGTCTGGCAAACGCAAAAAGCTACGGGGGTGGCGGAGCTGAAATCGTGACCTATATCGTCGATCGGAATATCAATTATACCAACGTCTGTAATGTCTACTGCAAATTTTGCGCCTTCTATCGGACCGAGAAGGATGAGGATCATTACGTCATTTCATTGGAGGATCTTGACCGCAAACTCGACGAGCTAACCGCGGCCGGTGGTATCCAGATTCTTATGCAAGGCGGTCATCACCCGAAATTGCCATTCGATTGGTACATCGATTTACTGCGGCACATTCACGAAAAATATCCCCACATTAACATTCACGGGTTCAGTCCGCCGGAGTTCCAGCATTTTAGCGGCGTTTTTGAGATGCCCTTAAAGGAAGTAATAGGACGGTTCAAAGAAGCTGGACTTGGCTCTATTCCCGGTGGCGGCGGCGAAATCTTGGTCGATCGCGTTCGGAAGAAAATCTCGCCTCTCAAAATCAATAGCGATGAATGGCTCGAGGTAATGCAAATCGCGCACGAACTGGGATTAAAGTCCAGCGCAACGATGATGTTTGGTCACGTGGAGACAGTTGAGGATCGGCTCGAGCATTTGCAGCGCATTCGCGATCAGCAGGACCGGAGCCGTGGCTTCACCGCTTTCATTTGCTGGACGTTTCAGCCCGAGAATACGGTCTTAAAGGTGAAACAGAAAACCGGAGTTGCGGAGTACCTGCGCACACAGGCGATCGCCCGGATTTTCTTGGATAACATCGAAAACATTCAGAGCCCATGGGTGACGCAGGGCCCGGAGATCGGCCAGGTCGCGCTCAAGTATGGCGCGAATGATTTCGGCAGCGTGATGATGGAAGAAAATGTGGTCAGCAGTGCCGGAACGACATTTCGGTTAAATGCGGAGGAAATCGAGAGGCTGATCCGGGGTGCCGGTTATGAACCGCGCCGTCGCAACAATTGGTACGAATTGCTGGATTGAGTATACGAGTCCAACGATGTGGCGCTTGCAAGGAACTGAGGGCTTGACGATAATCGCCTCCATTACGAAGTAATACCGCGTTCACCCGCAGCGGTTCGACGATCATCCCGAAATGCTAAATAGCTCGATACGCCGCCGTCTGCCGCAATTCACGCTGGTCCTTTTTCTGGCTCTTTTCGCAGGCGCTAATTCAGCTTTAGCCCAATCGCCTCCGGATGCCGCCCAGCGACAGGGTCCGCCCCTCGTTCGTTCCATCGATGTGCAGTACTTCGGGCCGGTTACGATCAGCCGGTCGCGTGTGCTCGCCCAAATGCGAACAAAAATCGGACAGCCTTATTCCGACATCGTGGCCGAGGAGGACATTCGCAATATTTACAAAACCGGCTCTGTGCAAAATGTGCGGGTCTTTGGGGAACCAGAGGGAGACGGCATCCGGGTCATCGTGGCGATCCATACTAGGTCGATGCTGAACGAAATTCAGATCGACGGCGCGACTCGGATCAGCCCCAAAGGGTTACGCAAAAACCTTGGAGTTAAATTAAACACGCCGGTTAAAGAGGAAGATCTGGAAAAGGGCCGGCAAAAAATCGTCGAGAAGTATCAGGCAGCTGGTTTCAACGATGTGGATGTGCAGTTCCGGGTTGAACCGATCGACGAAAAGCGTGG
>QHNU01000136.1 GCA_003218525.1 Verrucomicrobiota bacterium | reverse complement strand
TTACGGGGCTGTCTTCCGTCTGATCCCAACGGCGATCGCTTCCCTCGAGGACCTCGGCATCCCGCCGGTGGTCAGCGAGTTCGGCCACTTACGCGGCGGACTCGTGCTCGTTACAGGTCCGACTGGTTCCGGAAAATCGACCACGCTGGCGGCGCTGGTGAATTACATCAATGAGGGATTCTCGCGTCATATCGTCACGGTCGAGGAGCCGATCGAATTTGTGCACCAAAGAAAACGCAGCATGATCACGCAACGCGAGGTGCCCACTTCTGCACGGTCATTTCCCGAGGCACTGAGGGCGGCTTTGCGCCAAGACGCTGACATCGTGCTGGTGGGCGAGATGCGCGATCTGGAGACGATTTCGCTCGCGCTAACCGCGGCCGAGACGGGATTGGTCGTTTTCGGCACCCTGCACACCAACAACGCGCGCAAGAGTGTCGATCGCATGATTGACGTGTTTCCGCCGGGACGGCAGGCGCAAGCGCGTACTATGCTGGCAAATTCCTTGCGCGGTGTTTTGGCGCAATTGCTTCTAAAAAAGGCTGACGGTTCAGGGCGCATCGCCGTGAACGAGATCCTGATCGCGAATGCGGCGGTCGCAGCCATTATTCGTGAAGGAGCGACGCAAAAGCTTCAGGACGTGATCGTATCGGGCCGGGCGCAGGGTATGCAGTTTATGGATGATGCGATATCGGCCCTTCTGGAAAAAGGAATTGTCTCACCGCACGAGGCGTTTATGAAAGCAATCGACAAAAATCGATTTAAGCCATTCTTGCCGCCGGAAGAAGCGGCTCTTGGCAATGCCACCGGCGCCGTCCCCGAGGATGAGCAGAAAACGCCCGGTGATTTCACGAAGCCGAGAAGGCCTCTTACCAGGTTGTCACGTTGACAACGGGAAAGTCGAATGCTATCGGTCGCGCGACTTTGGAGGGCGCCGTTTAGCAAGATAATTGCTCGGAATTTGGTATGCTACTGAACAGTCAGGTGCTAGTGCTCAACCGCCTTTGGCAGGCGGTGAACATCTGTTCGGCTCGCCGCGCTTTCGCTCTTGTGTATGCCGGACACGCACAAGTTGTCGCCGCGGATGAGGCGAACAATTTCCTCACTCACGACTTTGATAGCTGGCGCGATTTTTCGGCGCAGGCGCCGGAGAACGAGATGGTGACAACCATTTCATGGAAAATCCGCGTGCCACGCGTGATCGTGCTGCTGCTGTTCGATCGCTTGCCGAAAAAGGAAGTAAAGTTTACCCGGCACAATGTTTTCGAGCGGGATAAGAACGCCTGCCAGTACTGCGGAGGCGTTTTTGATCGCAGCGATCTAAATCTCGATCACGTCTTGCCGCGCGACAAAGGCGGCCTTACCACGTGGGAGAATGTGGTTTGTTCGTGCATTGAGTGCAATACCCGGAAGGGAAATCGTCTGCCGCACGAGGCCCATATGAGGTTGATCCGTAAGCCGAAGCGGCCGAAGTGGCGGCCCTTTGTGCAGGTCACATTTACGAGCCAGCAACACGAGCTTTGGCGGCACTTCGTCGATCTGGCCTATTGGAACGTCGAGTTGAGCGACTAGGTGGCCTGGTGACGCCTAGCGCGAACTGATTGCCGTCGCGGAGCGTGTGGAGCGCAGCGCGTCGAAGATTGGTTGCGGATAGACACCAAATACAAAAATAGCCGCCATGAGTGCGATCATGGCAGCGCGCGTAACTGGTTGAATCGGTATGGTGTCGCAGGAAGTCGGTGCATCCCAGTAAATCGCACGCACGACTTTGAAATAATAGTAAAACCCCGCGGCAACGGCGATCACGCCAACAACGACCAGGCCGAAGTGGTGCTCGGTGATCGCGGCATCGAAGACCAGAAATTTCCCAAGGAATCCCGCAGTGAATGGAACTCCGGCGAGCGAGGCCATGGCAACCAGCATGGCGAAAGCAAGGAAAGGTGAGCGCTGGGAAAGTCCTGCGAAACTTTCGAGTTGATCGCCTGCGCGTTGTCCCACGAGTACGAGCACGGCAAAGCTGAGCAACGTCATCAAGAGATAAGCGACCAGGTAAAATGCAACGGCTCGCCCGGAAAAGGAGACAACTGCAATCAGCAGATATCCCGCATGCGCGATACTTGAGTACGCCAACAGACGCTTAACGTTCGTTTGGGGAAGGGCGGCCAGGTTGCCGTAGATCAAGGTGAGGATCGCGATCGCGACGAGCAAGCGGCGCATTTGCGGCAGAATGAGAAACGGCTCCAGCACGCGGAGCAGAACGATGAACCCGGCAGCTTTCGAACCAACGGATAAATAGGCAGTCACTGGCGTCGGAGCGCCCTGATAAACATCCGCTACCCAAATGTGAAATGGCACCGCGGCGATCTTGAAACCGAGGGCTACGATAACGAGCACACCGCCGAACAGCGCGGCAGTGGGCTCAAAGGTTCGTTGCGTGAAACTTAGAGTAATTTTGTGCAGGCTGGTCTGGCCGGTCGCGCCGAAAATCCAAGTGATGCCATAAACGAAAAAGCCGGTCGCGAGCGCGCTGAGCACGAGATATTTCACCCCAGCCTCGAGCGAAGCGGGATTGCGGCGGGTAAAGCTGACCAGCACGTAAAACGAGATCGTAACGAGCTCGAGCGAGACAAAGATCATGACGAAATCGATCGCCGAAACGAAAATAGAGATGGCAAAAAACTCCCCGAGTCCAGCCTGTGGTGTTGCTCCCTCAATCGATCCGTGCAGTGATGGAGCAAAATCGATCATCATCAGTAGAACGACTGCAGTGGTGACGAGCGCAATTCGCTTGAAAAATATGGCGAGAGTGTCGGCGGAATAAAAATTCCACAGCGGTGCGTGATCGATAGTCGACTCCGGCGCAACGAAAAATGTCGCAACAAAGATCGCCAGTAGCCCGACAAGGCCGACGTAGCCGAAAATGCGTTTATCGAGTCTTTCCGCGAAGGCTTCGACGAGCAGAACGATTATGCCCAGCACCAGAGTGGCAGCTTCCAGACCAGGTGCGTAGATCATCTGCTAATTGCGAAATAGTCGCTGAACACCGGCGAAATTTTTTGGACGAGCGTTTGCGGGAAGAATCCGAAGAAGATTGAGGCCGCGATCAGCATTGCGGCTGCAAAACGGGGACTGAATTTTAGGTCGCCGGTTGCGATTTCTCCCTCAGCGGGAGTGCCCCAAAACGTGCGACGATAGGCCCGGAGCATGTAAACCGCGGACATGACCACGCCCCAGAGCGCAAGGACGACCGCCCATTGAAAGGCGTGAAAATGTTGATAATCGAACCCATCTCGGAATGCGCCGAAGACAACCATAATTTCAGCGGCGAAGTTGGCGAAACCGGGCAAGCCGATCGAGGCAAATGCGCCCAGTCCAAAAACAAACGCCGCCACGGGCATTGATTTCGCCAATCCGCCGAGAGCGTCGAAATCGAGCGAAGCCACCCGTTTTCGAATTTCCCCGGTGACGGCGAAAAGCAGAGCAATGGAGAGACCGTGAGCGAACATCAAGATTGCGGCCCCGGTGACGCCGAGCACGTTTGCGCTGGCGATGCCGAGGAAAATGTATCCCATGTGCATGACGCTGGAGTAGCCAAGCATCCAATCGAGCCGCCGTTGGGCAATCGTCACCAGGCCGATGTAGATGATGTTGGCCAGAAGTAGCGCGAGAAGCAGATTCGACCATTGCCGGGCCGCATCGGGCAGTATCGGAAGCGCGATTCGCAATAGT
>QHNU01000135.1 GCA_003218525.1 Verrucomicrobiota bacterium | reverse complement strand
CGGCTGGGTCATGAAGTATCTGCGCACGAGTCCTTCATGCTCAGTCAGCGCGCGTTCCAGCGGCTGAAAAATAACGCCGCTCTTGCGCAACGATTCAGGGAGTACGTCGCGTTCGAGGAAGTGATCGTTTGCGAAGATGAGCCGGCCCGATTTGCCGTCCAGAGCGACCGACTTTTCCAGAATTTCGGCGCGATCGTAATCGGACGGCGGATTTCCCGATTGATAGGACGCAAGATTCAGCATATCGACATTGGAGAAACGCCACGGCTGATCTTTGCGTGTCGGGTTAGGAAGCAATGAGAAGTCCTGCCAGCCCTGCTCGCGTTGTTGCCGGAACCAGAATGGTTGATCGGGCGTATCCTCCGCCGGTCCAGATAGAATCGCGCGCGTGGTGTGTGCTTCGGATGCCTCCGGTTCCTTCACGTGCTCAAGGACAGCAGTGTTGTCGCTCATTTTACCAGACAGAAACGGCCGGTCTTCTGACCGCCGTTGGTGATATTACCTGGCCCGGCCTTATCCGACCGAGCCTTCCATCTCAAGTTCGATCAGTCGCTTTAGCTCAACTGAATATTCCATCGGAAACTGGCGGACCAGGTCATTAACGAATCCGTTTACGCTCAAGCTCATTGCCTGTCCTTCGCTCAGGCCGCGCTGCTGCATGTAAAAAATCTGTTCCGCGCTTACCTGGCTGACACTCGCCTCATGCTGCACCGAATTGCCGGTGCCGCGAACGGTTATGGCCGGGTAAGTATCGGTCCGGCTCGTCGCATTAATGAGGAGGGCATCGCATTCGGTGTTATTCTTGCAATGCTTGAGATGTTTCGGCACGTGTACGAGCCCGCGGTAAGTGGCACGACCGGTGCCAATCGAGATCGACTTGGAAATGATGTTGCTGGTGGTTTCATCAGCGCCGTGGATCATCTTGGCGCCAGTATCCTGGTGCTGACCGTTGCCGGCTAGAGCGATTGAAAGCACCTCGCCACGCGATTTGCGCCCCTTCAAAACGACGCCCGGATATTTCATGGTCAAACGCGAGCCAATATTGCAGTCGATCCATTTGATCTCGGCTTCTTCGTGGGCGAGACCACGTTTAGTGACGAGATTGAAAACGTTGGCCGACCAGTTCTGGACCGTGATGTACTGAATCTTCGCACCCTTGAGCGCGACCAGCTCGACCACGGCGCTATGCAAGGTGGCGGTATTGAACTTTGGCGCGGTGCAGCCTTCCATGTAAGTCACTTCCGCGCCTTCATCGACAATGATAAGTGTGCGTTCAAATTGCCCGAAATTTTCGGCATTGATCCGGAAGTAGGCTTGGAGCGGGTGTTTCACTTTTACGCCCGGCGGAACGTAGATAAACGAGCCGCCGCTGAAGACGGCGGAGTTCAACGCGCTGAATTTGTTATCCCCAGTCGGAATCACTTTGCCGAACCATTTCCGGAAAATCTCCGGATGATTCTTTAAACCTTCAGTCGAGCCGACGAAAATGACCCCTTGCTCGCCGACCGCCTTTTTGATGTTTGAGTAAACCGCTTCGCTGTCGAACTGCGCTTCGACACCGGCGAGAAACTTGCGCTCCTGTTCCGGAATTCCAAGTCTCTCGAAAGTGCGTTTGATGTCCTCTGGCACGTCCTCCCAGTTGCGTTTCGTCGGCGTGCCCTGCGCGAGATAGTAGCGGATATTATCAAAAACGATGGCATCGAGATCTTTACTGGCCCAATGCGTTGGCATCGGTTTACCGAGAAAAGTCTTGAGCGCGTTCAGCCGGAATTGGCGAACCCAATCCGGATCCTGTTTGACATCGGAAATGTAATTTACTACCCGATCGCTCAGGCCGACGCCGGCGTCGTGGCCGTACTCAACGTCGTAATGAAAATCGCCGATACTTCGGTCGATATCGACCGCTGATGTTTCAGTTTGTGTAGCCATAGCCTTAAACAAGCGCCGGTTCCTCCGCATGATCGCGGATCCAATCGTAGCCTTTCTCCTCCAGTTCGAGTGCCAGTTCCTTGTCGCCGCTGCGGACGATACGGCCTTGCACCATAACATGCACAAAATCGGGAATAATGTAATTCAACAGCCGCTGGTAATGCGTGATGAGCAAAACGCCGAGATTGGGGCTGCGCAATGAGTTCACCCCATGTGCGACGACTTTAAGGGCGTCGATATCCAGCCCGCTGTCCGTCTCATCAAGAATGGCAAAGCGCGGTTCGAGCATCGCCATTTGCAAAATTTCGCAGCGTTTCTTCTCGCCACCGGAAAATCCTTCGTTGACTGAACGGGACGTGAACGACCGGTCGATGTCGAGCAGGTCCATTTTCTCGTAAAGCTTGGCGTAGTAATCGGTGGCTTCCAATTCCTCGCCTTCGGGCAAGCGCGACTGCGCCGCCGCGCGCAGAAAATTAGCGATGGTAACACCAGGAATTTCACTCGGGTATTGAAAGGCGAGAAACAAACCTCTTCGCGCGCGCTCGTCCGGCCTGAGCTCAAGCAAGTTTTCGCCATCCATCAGCACTCCCCCGCTCGTCACGCGATAGTCCGGATAGCCGGCAATGACCTTTGCCAGCGTGCTTTTGCCCGAGCCGTTTGGACCCATGATGGCATGCACTTCGCCTGTCCGAACGGTGAGGCTGAGATCGCGGACGATCTCGCTCTCACCAATCGCAACGCGCAAATTGTTGATCTCCAGTTGCTGCATGAAAGGAACTTAAAACATAGCTAGATTTGGCAAGTTGGCGAGGAGCGGAATGATGATTTTACCCTCGTCGCAAGCGGGTAGATTTACGCTGATGGAGCCGATGCGAGCAAAAAACATGCGGTATTGGTTGGGGTGGATGGGAGTCGCAGCCTGTATGGCAATTGTGCCGCTCTTTCCGCGATCACTCTGTTACGTCCTCGGACGTATGGAGTGTTCGGGGATTTTTTCGATGTCAAAGGCCGGCGCATCGCCCAGGCGAATATCGAAGCGGCTCGGGGCAGACTTCACGCCGCGTGAGCGGCAACGGTATCGCGGCAATCGTATCAAACTTTTGCCAACACGCTGATTGACCTGCGGTAGAGTTCCCGATTAACGCGGCAAAATTACCAGCGATACACGCCGCTTGGAAATGAAAACTCAAGAAGCGTCTGCGGCAAGCCGAACTGGGAGAAGCGGCGCCTCCGATAAATCGAGCGGCCACAATTCTATAAGTTGCGATTTAGCTGGGCCGTAGGTAGGGCCGGCCGGGGCATCGTAGTGAGGTTGGCCTCAATTCTATAAGGCACTGCGAATGCTGCTAATGCAGAGGGCTGGCGCGACCAAACACGGCAACCCCCTTGCTCCGATCATGCACGAACAATATAAAAACCCCACTCCCGCCGAAACACCTGTTGCTCCTCGCGTCGCGAGCGAATTAAACAATCTCATCCAGATCATCTCCGGCACGAGCGAATTGATCGAGAATATTTGGGAGGGAACCGAAGGGTCGGAAAAATATTTTGCAATGTTACGTGCCAGCATCCTGCGCGCGGAGCAGGTAACGGCACAGTTGGTGGCACAAGCCAGCGGAGCAAACGATAAGGTGATTCTTCACCCCGACCTTCAGAAATTAGCCGAACTAGCCATACCGGCACCAAGCCCGCCGCAACCACTTTGCATCCTCGTCGTCGATGACGAGCAGATGGTGCTCTCGCTTTATCGGCGGATCCTAACCGGAGGGGGATATGAGGTCGTCTGCGCGCAATCTGGCTTTGAATGCCTCGACCTGTTTCGGCGCAACCCGAAAGCTTATGACCTCGTTTTACTCGATCTGGCGATGCCCTTCATGGACGGTGAGGAAACATTTGAGCGATTACGGCGTATTTCAGCCACGATCGACGTCATTCTCACGACCGGGTTTTGCGAGGGGCGGCGGCTGGAACGGATGATGGAAGCCGGTCTGAGCGGCTATCTGCGCAAACCGTTGCGTAACGATGAAATTCTCTGCCTAGTCGCGTCAATTATTCAACGGGCGAAAGCGACGCAATCGATTCGCTCCGGCGACGGCATTGCGGCTGCTGTGCAGGACGCATGAGCTCCGGCTTGAGCGCGAAGGTCTTCGATCAGCTTTCGCACAATCGGCTTTTTGAGGGACTCGAATCCGATTTGCTGAAACAAATCCGAAAGCAGGTCGACGTTCTTGAATTTAAGAGCGGCGAAGTCGTATTCCATGAAGGCGATCCCGGCGATTCTTTGTACCTGGTCGGCGAAGGCTCGGTGAAGATTTCCAAAGAGGATCGTGGAGGGCGGGAGCAAGTCTTGGATTATATTAAGCCGGGAAACTTTTTCGGTGAGATGGCGTTGCTCGAGGGCAAGCCGCGCTCAGCTATGGCCACGGCGGCGGAGCCGACCCTGCTCGGCGCGGTCAAAGAAGAGACATTTCAGCATCTTCTTGAGCTCGCACCCAGCCGCTTGCATATGAATTTCTTGCGCTCAATTAGCGAGCGGCTGCGCAGTGTGAACTCGCATTTCATCAACGATGTAATGCTGAAGGAGCGGCTGAGCCTGGTTGGTTCCATGGCGAGTTCGATCATTCAGGATTTGAAGAACCCCATCTGCATCGTGCGTTGCTGCTCGGATTTGATCGCAAGCGAAACCAATGACCCGCATCTGCGCGAGCTCACCAGTATGCTCGATGGCGCCGTTGATGGGATGTTGGCGACGACGCAGGAACTCCTCGACTACGCTCGCGGTTCAACTCAGCTTCACAAACAGCTCATTTCAATCTGGGGCATACTCGACGAGCTGAATCAGCAGTCGCTCAGGTTGTTACCGGGTAAAAACATCCAGTTCGTCAAGCACATCCGTTACGAGGGGAACGTCGAGATTGATCGCGCCCGCTTCATTCGGGTGTTGTCAAATTTAATCAAGAATTCGCGTGAAGGTATGCCCGGAGGCGGCATCCTGACGTTGACGACCGACCTTGTTCAAGACCAGGTGGCAATCCGGATTTCTGATACTGGTGTGGGTATTCGCTCAGAATTGTTGCCAAAATTATTCGAGCCGTTCGTCACCCATGGAAAAACAAACAGCACCGGTCTCGGTCTGGCCATCGCAAAATCGGTGGTGGAGGCGCACGGTGGAAAAATTTCTTTGTCAAGCGTCCAGGGCAGCGGCACGACAGTGGATGTTCGTTTGCCGAAGCCGGCGGAATAACCACGGCGTCGTCTATTGAAGCGCAATTTGCAAATTGCGCTCGGCGATTTGCAAACTAACTGTAGACGGGGTTAATCGCAGCCGATCGATTTGCGATCTCCAATCGCAAATCTAACAGGCGAGTACCCCGTGGTGTAACGGTAACACAGCGCCCTTTGGAGGCGTTATTCTTGGTTCGAATCCAAGCGGGGTAGCCAGTGATCGAAAACTGGGGACTGTTCAGAAATCAACGGAGCAGAAGTGTAAGTGCCTTAAACATGAGAACCATCGGCCAAGCCGATATCGCCGAGATGATGCCGAAGATCACCACCTCCGTCCAAAAACTCCGAAGCATTTCCTCACGAACGAGTCGATTACTCAGCTTTCGAAAGGCGCGAAGGGCACTTCCCGACTCTCGCAATCGAAACTTGCGGGTG
>QHNU01000134.1 GCA_003218525.1 Verrucomicrobiota bacterium | reverse complement strand
GATCTTGGCATCGTGAAGGTCGATCTCCTCGGACTGGGGATGATGTCGGTCATGCAAGATGCGTTTGAACTTTGCCGGGAACGGGGACGGCCCCTCGATCTCGCCCACATCCCCAAAGATGACCCGCAAACTTTTGAAATGATGCAACGAGCCGACACCATCGGCGTCTTTCAAATTGAGAGCCGCGCCCAAATGGCCACGTTGCCGCGGTTGCGGCCGGAATCTTTTTACGATGTCGTCATTGAAGTGGCGATCATCCGTCCCGGACCAATTCAGGGTGATATGGTCCACCCTTATCTGGCACGTCGCGCCGGCAAGGAGGAGATCACCTATTTCGACGAACGATTAAAACCGATCCTTGGCCGCACCCTAGGCGTTCCCCTATTTCAGGAGCAGATGCTCAAGATCGCGATGATCATGGCCAACTTTTCCGGGGATGAAGCGGAGGAATTGCGCCGCGCCCTCAGCTTTCATCGTTCGGAAGAACGAATGAATCGCGTCAGCATAAAACTTCGTGAAGCGATGGCGCGCAACAACGTCGCGCCCGACGTGATCGAAAAGGTGCTGCACTCGATCACATCGTTCGCGCTCTATGGTTTTCCGGAATCCCACGCCATTAGCTTTGCCATTCTCGCCTACGGCAGCGCCTATCTGAAAGTGCATCGCGCGCCGGAGTTTTATGCCAGCCTGATCAATAATCAGCCAATGGGATTTTATACGCCCGCCACGATCGTGAAAGACGGGCGCCGCCATGGATTAAAGGTTCAGCCGGTCTGCGTGTCGCAATCGGAATGGCGCTGCACCGTCACCGCGGATGATACGATGCGGCTTGGTTTTTGCGTGGTGAATGGATTGCGGCGGGAAAACGCCGATGAACTGGTGCGGGCACGAAACGCCAGGCCCTTTTCGTCACTCGACGATTTTCGTAAACGGGTGCCGATTTCGAAAGAAGAATTGCGGAGTCTGGCCAACCTCGGCGCCCTCAATTGCTTCGCCGCTCATCGTCGCGACGCCATGTGGCAAGTAGAAGAAACCAAGCATGATGATTTGCTCGAGCGCGGGATTTCGATTAGCGCACGCGTCTCGCCTGTTAGCGAAAGCGTGCCGCTTTCGCAGACTGTCCGAGGATTGTTTCGGCGAGACGCCGAAACTGGCGCGCGAGAGGCGTGCGCTAACACAGAATCGCCGTTACCAAGGATGACAATGCCGGAGCGGGTCCGGGCTGATTACGAAGAAATGAATCTCACGACTGGGCCGCACCCGATGAAATTAGTGCGAGAACAACTGCCTGATGTCTGGCGGGCCATTGATCTCCCAAAGGCGAAGCACGGCCTCACTCTGCGAATCGCCGGCAATGTCATCTGCCGTCAGCGACCCGGCACGGCCAAGGGGTTCGTGTTCATCAGCCTCGAGGACGAGACCGGGGTTTCCAACGCGATTGTGACGCCCGATTTATTTGAGCGAACACGATTATTGATCACCGAAGAACCATTTCTCGCCATCGAAGGCGAAGTGCAAAACACCGACAATGTCGTCCTGATCAAAGCGCAGAAAATCTTTCCGCTCGCGCACGAAGGATTACTCGGTTCTGAGTCACACGATTTCCATTGAGCCAATGGACTGCACAAAGAGGTAGGGGCGGTTCACTGAACCGCCCCTATCCACGGTTATAGCGTGCGCTGTCCTCAGCGCAATTTCCGGATCCGCTGAGACAGCGGACTCTACAACAATAGCCTTTGGTCATGTTCGCCACGGCGAATCCGTCCCGTGGCCGATCGAGTGAAGTCGAGACATCTCATGATATTTTCTTTAGAGGAATAGCGAGAGATTGGCTCGTTCGCCGCCCGCTCACTTGGCCTTCGACCTTCCCGCCTATGTCGCGGCTTCCCAAGTCGCTCCATTCCTCGGCTTCGCTTGGAATGACATGATGGAAAGCTGGTAGAGGCGGTTCAGCCCTGGCGCGCCGTCGGTCGCCGCGACGACCAAAGGAGGCGGACCGCCCCTCGGACAGGTCGCGTCGCCTGCGATTACCTTCGTTTTGCAGCTGGCACGGCTGCCTCTACAAAAATAGTGATATTTTGCGAAGGCGTCGCTGTTGTAGTGGCCCGCACACAGGACGAGAAGCGGAGGGGCGGGCTCTGTCCCGTCCACGCAACCTGACGACGACACGGAGGTCGTTTCTCCGTTCGCCAGGCTTGAGAGCGGAACGGCGGTGAGGCACCACTGCTGCAGATGGTCGGGCGATTGAGGGCAATCGCCCCTACCATGCCCTTATTAGTTCACAAAATTATTCCGTCGCGTGCCGCTTCGGTGCTGCCTTGGGCTCGGCCGCTTCGTGTGCCGGTTCGTCGCCGGGCTGTGTCCATTCCGTATGGAAAATCCCCGGTTTATCGATACGCTCGTAGGTGTGGGCGCCGAAGAAGTCGCGCTGCGCTTGCAATAGGTTGGCCGGCAAACGCGCCGAGCGATAGCTGTCAAAATAAGCCAGTGAAGCGCTAAAGGCGGGAACGGCTACGCCCTGGTCGATCGCGGTCGAAACCGCTACCCGCCAGTTGTGCTGGGCCTGGGCGATGATGTCGGTGAAATAGGAATCGAGCAGCAGATTGTGCAGCGATGGATTCCGCGTATAAGCCTCGGTAATGCGGTTGAGAAAGCGCGCGCGGATAATGCAGCCGCCCCGCCAGATGGTCGCGATATCGCCGAATTTTAAATTCCAGTGGTAGGTCGCACTCGCAGCGCCGAGCAACTCCATCCCTTGGGCATAGGAGACGATCTTCGAAGCATAGAGGGCGTCATGCACGGCCTCGATCAGCTGTTTGCGGTCGCCGGTATATTTCGGAATCGCAGGTTGCGGCAGG
>QHNU01000133.1:5332-6891 GCA_003218525.1 Verrucomicrobiota bacterium | reverse complement strand
TAAATCGGAGACTTCGCGGATGACGCTGCCACGAATGAGATTCATGAGTGCGTTGCGTTTGGGCGCGCCGAGGATCAGACGCGAGGCTCCAAGGGTAGCAGCGATATCGACAATGGTTTCGGCGGCTGAAGGGCTGACGGCATAAGCGAACAAGGGCGGTTGATCGCCGGCTTTTTCTTTCGCTTCGGCAAAAATGGCGCTGGCCTCGGGGTCTTGCTGCCACTTGCGTTTTGCGTCCTGCTCAGTCATGAACGGCTGCTCGCGTACGAAAAGCAGATAAAGACGGCGGCCCGTTTCGCGCGCTTCGCGCAAGGCGAAATCGAGCGTGCGCCCGGAGCCGCGAATTGCGCAGAGAATCGATTCCGATCCGGGCACCGAGGCCGGTGCGGGCATTGCTTCGGGCGAGCTGGCGGAGGAGGCAAAGGAAGTGATCGCCATGCCGAGCTTGGCTTGAATGGGAAGTCTTTCCGGAATTGCGGCTGCTTCTTTCTTCGCTCGCCGTTCCTGAACGAGTCCGCGCAAGATAAGACCGACAGCGAGAACGGTGACGGCAAAGTAGCGCGCATTCGGCTTGTCGATGAGCAGCGAGAGTTCGATCGCGCCCATGACGATGAACGTGCAAAACATCAGGGTCCTTTCCCACGGTTTGATCGAAAGTTTCCGGTCGGTTGCGGTGGCGCCTAGATTGGTGGCGATCGCACCGACCACGCCGACGGCGTACAGATCGGCCAATCCGGCCATGTCTTTGACGAGAATCACGAGCAATCCCGGAACGACGGTGGCGAGGGCCATACCGTAACTGGGCACACCCCATTTGTTGAGACGCTGGAAAATGGCAGGTAGCTCGCGGTCGCGCGCCATCAGAAACTGGATGGTGATGAGATCCACAATTGCGGTATTGACCGCGGAGAGGAGAAGCAGCCCGAAAACAACGCTGACGATAAATCCGAAGGTGTGACCGAGCGCCGGACCGAGCGCGCCACCAACGAAATTTTCCCCCATGTAACGGAGCATGTAATCGCGCACCCCTTGAGCATGTGGCGCATTGACGTCGCCGTTAACGACTTGCAAGCCGCCGAGTGCATGCATCGCCAGACCGAGCAGCGCGGTGAAGATGCAGACCTCGATCATGACCCAGAGAATGGCGCGGGTAGAAGTCCTGCGAACCGAAGGCTGGGCGTCGGTGCTGCCGGGATCGAGCTTCATCACGCCCGTGGCATTAGCGATGGCTTCCACGCCGGAAAGGGCGAGCACGATTCCAACGAACCCGGCCCAGTTTTGCCAGAAACCGCCCCGCAACGGCTGCAAGTGGCCGATTGCTTCATGAATGTGCGGGATGCTGAAGAGACCGAGCGTAATGACGATTATCGCGGTTGGCACCGAAATTAAAAAGGCGAGTCCACCGGTGTGTTTCGGGCCAAGCAGGTTCAGCAACCCGATGATCAGAATAGCTGCAGCTGCGAATTTTTCGGGGTGCGGAACGCCAAGATATTGGAAAGCGGAAAGCGCGCTGATAGCTGCCGTTACCAAATAATCGGCGATGAGGAGAAAGGCGCCGA
>QHNU01000133.1:3185-5313 GCA_003218525.1 Verrucomicrobiota bacterium | reverse complement strand
TCCGGATAAAGGCGGCAGATGACCATGTAGTTCAGGCCGACTAAGGCTGTGAGAACGCACATGACTGCGATGAGCCAGAATGAGCTGTAGCCGGCGACGGCAAAGGCCAGCCCGATGACGTAGGCTTTGCTCGTGCCCCAATCGCCATAAAGAATAGCCGCGGCGCGCGGAGTGTTGACGTTGCGCGGACGTTTAAGGTTCGTAGGGATCATTAGTAGTGAATGATGAAATCCATGGAGGCAGTGAATTGGCTCCGGCGTGTGCCGTTATTGAACGCGGCTGTGTCGTAGGAGTGATCGAAGCGCAATTCCGGCCGCACCGTTACGATCTTATCCGGCCACCAGGTGATTCCGACCGAGTGCTCTGAATAGGAGGTGGCGTGACCGGTCCGGCTGCCGACAATGTCATTGTAAAACTCATTTCGGACCGTGAAAAACGCAGCCGGGGCGATGCGAAACATTGTGTAATTGACGATTCCCCACTCGGGCGCGTATCCCGGTCTAACTGGGAATGAGCCGCTCTGAAAAGGCACGCCTTTGGTCGGATGCGTCATGGCATCGTTCATGTACATGTAGAGGCCCTCGGTCGCGGTATAGATCCTGTCGTTGAACTTGTGGGTCCAGGTTCCGACGATCTGCTGAAGATTGTTGTAGCCGAACTCGCCGTTGTTAAAGGCGTTGTCGCCGGCGTAAATAGAATCCTTCTGATTGGGTGCCACCCATTGGATCATGACGGTGCCAGTGGGTTGATTACCCGGATCTTTTTGCCAGAGCGCGACATCGGTGCCGTTGGAAATGCCGGCTTGAATCGTCCACTGATTGCTAAGTTTGGTGGTCGTGAAAATTCCGGTCTGGGTGTAATTATCGAATCCATAGACGAGCGAGTGGCTGGCCATGAGATTATTCGGGGCCAATTGCGCTTCGATGTCGGGCTCGGATATGATGCGGCCGATGCGAACATTCATTCCCTCGAAAATCTGCGGGATGTAGATGTCGATATAGACCATCGGCATATCGAAACCGTAGTAGTTGTTATGCTTCAGTAGTTGGTCGCTGAAGAGCCCGCGCGAGATCATGAAGCGG
This sequence comes from Verrucomicrobiota bacterium, assembly GCA_003218525.1. GTDB lineage: Bacteria > Verrucomicrobiota > Verrucomicrobiia > Chthoniobacterales > UBA10450 > AV69. Next base: position 4,231 of record QHNU01000133.1, on the reverse strand, counting down.
TAATCGAGGCCATAGACGCCTGAGACCCGAAAACCCCAATCGATGTGGTCGGTTTGGAACTCGTCCGGGACGCGTTCGATGTAGAGCACAAACTGGTTCTGCTCGACGCGATTAGGGCGCAAATCGTAAATCAGCGGAAAATTAGCGTTTGGGCCGGGGGAAGTGTTGCGTGACGTGCTCAGGTTAAATGAAAAATCTTCCCAGCCGTAAATCTGGATCCTGCTTTTCTTCCACGCTTCGCCATTTGGCCCTGCGTAGATTGCCTGCATCAATGGCCAGGGCGCAATTTCGCCCGGATCACCTATTATCGGGGTGCCGCCGATCTGCCAATCGCCACTAGGGAACGGCGGCGAATCAAACGGCGCCGGCGGAATTCGCCGAGCGGGTAGCGACGCACCGGGTTTTGGCGGTTCATCCGCCGGGTCCATCCAATCCTGAGCGAACGCGCTCAGCAACCGTTTTCCATACCAATTGTCTTCGGCTTGGGTTGTCGGGATCGAGAAGGACCAAGCCGCGTACAGAAAAGTTGCGTGAGCGCAGCGAAAACCAGCACGCCACGCACGTCCAACGTTATTTATTTTCAAATCAGTTCAACCCAAACGAGGCAGATCTCGCGCGACGAGATGCCTCACTTCTTCCCGGAGTCGGTCTCCACGGACATCCTTTTGCCCTTTAATGATGCTGACGAGGTTAGCTGTCGGGCTGGAGCCATTAAATGCTCTCGATGCCGCGCATCGTTCGCCCCGATTCTGTCCACCTCCTCGGACAGAAGTTGGTTTCCCCGCTGGGTCGGCAACTCGCCGGCCTATTAAGCGAAACAAAGAACTGATGTGAAGTTTCTTATTGGGAAAGAATCGAGTCAAGTAGCGCGGGCACCCGCAGGGGCTTGCATGCCGACGAGTAAATGACTGGCAATTTTTATCATTGGTCGAGGAACTTCCCGCTGGACGCCCGCTTGCGGCTAATGGGATAGCTTTGCGATGCCGCGTTTGCGCGCGATTGCAATTTGGAGCCTTAGTTTCCTCTGCGCGCTGCTTTTCATCTTA
>QHNU01000133.1:0-3128 GCA_003218525.1 Verrucomicrobiota bacterium | reverse complement strand
TGCGCGATTGGGACTGCTATACGATCAGGGAAGCGGCTTTCGCCAACAAGACTCGATTACCAGCATCTTCGCTGGCGGGCCGGAGTTCAAACGGATTCACTTCGGTATCCCAGGCTCACAGCTTCGCAATCTTAGGTTGCTCCGATACGACAGTAGCGAGCCTCTCCGAGTCCGTGGCGTTCGACTAAACATGCTGGGCCGGCATTCGGTCGAGATTTCCGCTGACCGGATCCATTCCGGATATCCGGGAACCACGGTGGTTCGTAACAGCGATGTCGTGGAAATCCGGGGAATCAGCGGCAATACAAACGTCGTGATGGCGTTACCGAACGGTTTCCTGGAAAGTCGCACCAGCCGGCGTCTCCGTCTCAGTGTCGTAATTGCTCTTTGCGCCAGCGTTCTCGCCCTAGTCCTGCATGCCGCTCAGCGCCACCGCAGTGCCGACTCCGCGGTAATCTCCGACCAGAACCAGCGAATTATTCAGAACGAGATTGTGATTTTTCTTATTTGCGCTTACTGCCTCGCGAGTTTCGCCAAATTGAACGGAAGCGCAACGGCCCTCTGGAGAATTTATGCGGATCGACAAGCACCGAATGCTGGTCTGCTTTTTGGGAAGCCGAAGGACATTCGCTCCGACGAATGGGTCGGAGAAACGCCATGGATTCTCTCGCAAGTGGCGCGGCAGTTGGCGGTGGAGAATCCGGGAGTCGGCGATGGCGTGATGCCGCTGCTGAACAACCTTCCAGCGCGGCATTGGACCATGCTGTTTCGGCCCCAGATGTGGGGTTTCTTCATTACTGATCTCGAACACGCCTTCGCCTTTTACTGGAATTTCAAGTGGTTCGCTTTGCTACTTGGAGCGTTTCTATTTCTCCAAGCGATTGCACGGGGGAACTCTGTCGTCGCGCTTTTTGGCGCTCTCCTGCTCTTTTTCTCTCCTTTCATCCAATGGTGGTTTAGCACGCCGACGTGCATGCCGGAAATGATCGGCGCATTTTTTTTGTTCCTGTGGTCGCTCATGCTCATCGGAAGCGCCAAATCACGGTGGGCGGTCGCTGGAGGCGGGCTCCTGCTGATCGCGTCAACTGCGCAATTCGTGTTCTGCGCATATCCCCGATTTCAAATCCCGCTGGTCCATCTCGCGCTTTTCTTGATCGCTGGAGTTTTGATCGCGAACCGGCACCGAATAGTGGCTGAGCGCGACGCGCGTTTCCGAGTTTATGTTTTGACGATCGCGGGAGTATTAAGTCTGTTGATCGTGGCGGCCTGGTATCATGATGTCGCCGGGGCAATTCATCGGGTAAGCGTCCTGACTTACCCGGGCAAGGTATTTTCCACCGGTGGCGGTCTACCCTGGCAGCGGTTGTTTACGCCTTTTCTTGAGTTCGCAATGACCGACCAACGTTATCCGCCGGATCAAATGAACGTGTGCGAAGCGGCCGGTTTTTTATTTATCGCGCCACTCATTGCTGTTGCTTTTGGACGCGATTTGCTCCGTCGGCGCTTCGATCCAATCATCATCGCGAGTCTCGCTTTCATCATTATAGCTATCTGGTTCATGCTTTTCGGTTTCCCCGTTGGCATTGCGAAATGGACTGGGTTTTACCTGGTCTACTCGGCTCGGGTCGTTCTGGCCGTCAGCATCGCTTCAATTATCGCGCTTTGTCGATATCTCGGGCGAGCGAATGACAAATCGCGAAGTTTATCACTTGGTATTCAATTGGCCGCTTTCACTGCCCTAATTCTGGTGTTACTCGCGATTTTCAAGAGCACGAACGGACAACTCGGCGGTTTTGTCGAGTGGTCCGGAGTTTTCGTGACTGCGATTTTTTTCGCGCTTGTTTTCGCCACCCTTTGGCGCCGGGAAGTCGCTGTTGCTGCTATCCTTGTTTTAGTTCCGACCATTTACGCCAATGCGCTGGTAAATCCGATCGCTCGTGCTCTTCCCGGGTTTAACGGGAGTGAAATTTTTCATTGGCTCTCCGATAACGTGCGCGCGCAACCGGACGCGAAATGGCTGGTCATCGGCCGTGCCTCGGGCCGGACGAATTTTCTCCCGCAGTTCGTCAAGGCGACCGGGGCCGATACCTTCGGCGGTTATCGGTGTGAGCCGGATGAACGAATGATCTGGGCGCTCGATCCGACTCACAAGTATTCGTCCATTTATAGCCGCTATGCCGAGACTTTGTTTTTGCCCTCAACGCAAGCCGAGCCATCATTCGAGCTTACCTTTGTCAATCACTACAACATCTTGCTCCCATTGAAACCCGAGTTCCTCCATCGTCTCGGTGTTACCTTCGTGCTCGAGATCGAAATGCCGGCGGCGGAGGGCGCGATTGAGGGTTATACCAAGATCGGTGAACGTAAAGGGCTTCGCTTGCTCCGGCGCGATGCGCTTTAGGGCAGTACCACAACTACCGGCTCGCCAAATTGAGCCGCTGATTCGAAGTTGCTGATATGTCCGATGAGCTTACCCCGATGATGCAGCAGTACCAGCGGGTGCGCACCAGTGTGCCACCTGATGTGCTCCTGCTCTTTCGGCTGGGCGACTTTTATGAATTGTTTTTCGAGGATGCGAAAGAAGCGGCTTCGCTGCTCAACGTTGCACTGACCAAGCGTAACGGCGTGCCGATGTGTGGAGTGCCGTATCATGCTGCGCAAAATTATGTTGCGAAGCTGATCAAAGCTGGAAAACGAGTCGCAATTTGCGATCAAACGAGCGAGCCGCAGCCGGGAAAAATTGTGACGCGCGATATCGCGCAAATTATCAGCGCCGGGACAGTGAGCGAGTTTGACCTGCTGGAGCCAAAACGCGCGAACTATCTGGCCGCGATTTACGAACATGAGGGCGCCTTCGGTTTCGCCTACACCGATTTGACGACTGGCGAATTTCGCCTGCTGCAACTGAATGAAAGAAACGCGCTTGCCGATGAACTGGCGCGGGTCGCGCCCTCGGAATTACTGGTGAGCGAAGAACAGGGCGAGCGATTCGCCGGAATTGAGCACACGCTCGCCCACGACAGTTATGCATTTTTGCCGGAACAGGCCGTATTTACTTTGTGCGAGCATTTCAAAACCAAATCACTAGATGGGTTTGGTTGTGGCGAATTACTAGCGGCGGTTGGGGC
>QHNU01000200.1 GCA_003218525.1 Verrucomicrobiota bacterium | reverse complement strand
CTGGACTCCGCCACGCAAACGAACCTCGACCTGGTTGAATCCCGCGGCGCGCATGACACCAGCCTGCTGGCCGCGCTGGACCGTACGGTCACGCCTATGGGCGCACGGAAGTTACGCAGTTGGATTTTGCAGCCGCTGCGCGATTTGACCGAGCTTCGCTGTCGCCAGCAAATGATCGCCGATTTGCTTCAGGAAACCGATTTGCTGGCCTCGTTGCGTAGTTCGCTAAAATCAATTCGCGATATCGAGCGTGCCGCCGGTCGATTGAGTCAAGCGTCGGGTAATGGGCGTGATCTGGCGGCGTTGAAAAATTCGCTCCTGCAAATTCCACAATTGAAACGTGAGCTACAGAAGTTGCTCGATCGACTTGCTTTTGGCGCGAGTTACGTCAACGAAAATGGAGCCGTCGATCTGTTGGCACAGCGTTTGCGGAACGGAATCCGCGAAATTCCGGAACTGGCGGCAAAGCTGCAGACTGCCCTGGTCGACGACCCGCCGCTGGCCTTGAAAGAAGGCGGCATTTTTCGCGACGGCTTTGATGGCCATCTGGATGAATTACGCAACGCGTCGCGGGAGGGGAAGAATTGGATCAATGCGCTACAGGAGCGCGAGGTTGAGGCCACCGGCATCAAGTCATTGAAAGTGCGATTCAATTCCGTGTTCGGCTATTTCATCGAAATTACGAAATCAAATCTCGGTAACGTGCCGCCGCGTTACACACGCAAACAGACGACCGTCGGAGGCGAACGATTTATTACTCCGGAGCTCAAGGAAATGGAAGCAAAAGTGCTCGGCGCCGATGAGCGGGCGCGGAACCTGGAGTATTCCCTGTTTCAAAAATTGCGGGATGAAACGCTGGTAGAACTCGCTCCTCTTCAGCAAAGAGCCGACGCCATTTCCACGCTCGATGTCATCTGCGGTTTGGCCGAAACAGCGCGGCTGTTCAATTATCGGCGACCACAGCTGAATGAATCGCTTCGCTTGCTGATTAGAGACGGCCGACATCCGGTTCTCGATCAGAATTTAATCGAAGAAAAATTCGTGCCCAACGACACCGAGCTTGATGGCGACAAATTCCGCCTGGCTATCATCACGGGGCCGAACATGGCGGGAAAATCTACTTACATCCGGCAAGTCGCCCTTATCGTTCTGATCGCACAAATCGGAAGCTTTGTGCCGGCCAGCGCGGCCGAGATCGGAATTGTGGATCGCATTTTCACGCGTGTCGGGGCGAGCGACGATCTTTCGCGTGGACAATCAACCTTTATGGTGGAGATGAACGAGACCGCCAACATTGTGAACAACGCGACCGAGCGCAGTCTGGTCATTCTGGACGAAATCGGCCGTGGCACTTCGACTTTCGACGGATTGTCTATCGCGTGGAGTGTGGCGGAATTTTTGCATGATCGAGTCAAGGCGCGCACCTTATTCGCTACCCATTATCATGAGCTGACCAGGCTGGCGGCAGAACGGAGCGGGGTAGTCAATTTCAATGTCGCGGTGCGGGAGTGGAATGATCAGATCATTTTTCTACGCAAGATCATCCCAGGTGGCGCAGACAAAAGTTATGGGATTCAGGTGGCGCGACTCGCGGGATTGCCGAAAGAAATTCTGGACCGGGCGAAGGATATCCTGGCTCACCTGGAGAGGCCGAACGGCGCGGTTGTGCACGCACCGAAATCGCGGCGCAAGAGGACGAGCCGGCGGGGCGAGGAGAAACCGCAGATGGACTTGTTGTAGCGGCAGACCGGCGGATGAGAACCAACTCGTAATCAATCGCGATCTGACATGCCCAAAATCAGTGGAGCTAAATCTGGTCCAATCTTATTATAATCTTGAAGCATGGCGGTTAGGACGGAGAAGGAGCTTAGTGAGGCACAGCGCGCGCATTGGCTGAAAGCGGTTGCAGCGATTGAGCTCCGGAATTTCGGTTACGCTATTTCCCTCTTACAGGGAATTTTGAAGCAGGAGCCGGAATTTCTGACCGGACGTCAACTGTTGCGGCGCGCGGAAATCACACAAGCCAGAACGGCAAAGAAAGCGTTCTCCCGTGTTCCGACCACGACGATTTCGCTAATCAGAGCGCAACGTGTTCTGAAAAAAGATCCGAAGCGTGCAGTCGAAATGACTGAGCAGATTCTCGAGCGCAATCCCTATCACAAGCAGGCCAATCTTTTACTCAAAGCGGCAGCAGTTGCGGCAGGCTGGCTCGAAACCGGAGTATTTGCAATGGAAACGCAGCTTGAGAAAGATCCGCGCGACACCAAACTCCTGCACGAAGCCGGCCGCTTGTATCATCAATTAGGCGAGAACGAGCGGGCGGTCGAAATCTACAGTCGCATTAACGCGATTGATCCGGGCGATGCTGTGGCAGCGCGGTTAGGGAAAGACGCCGCGGCGCGGGCTTCAATGAAGAGCGGTGGTTGGGCAAGCGCGGAAAGTTACCGTGACCTGATTAAGGACAAAGACATGGCGGTTTCGCTTGAGCAGCAAAGTCGGATGCAGCTGGTGGGCGAATTGCTCGATCAGCAGATCGCTGAAATCTATGCGCGGCACCAAGCAGAGCCCCAAAATGTGGACCACGTGCGTCGCCTCGGCGCCTTACACGAACAGAAAGATGATTGGGAAGGTGCGGTTGCATGGTATGAGCGCGCCTCGGATTTAATGGACAGAAGCGATTTAAGCCTGGCGCAAAAAATATCCGACCTTCGAGTGCGGCAAATGGACCGGCAAATCGCGGAGCTAGAGGAGTTCATT
>QHNU01000017.1:20454-26386 GCA_003218525.1 Verrucomicrobiota bacterium | reverse complement strand
AGCACGTTCTACAACAACTCTGCAACGCAAGGCTTGGCCAACACGGCGGCTTGCAATTGTGGAAGCCCAGCCAGCAATGGCGACGGCGTCGGTGGGGCGATTTTTTCGCGCAATGGTTCATTGACGTTGGTTGACGTGACGATCAACGGCAACCGAAGCAGCGGCACGGGTGGAGTCACGGGCTCGGGTGGAGGCGTTGTCGTTTATTCAGACTCTTCGGCCATCTTCACGCTCCAGGACACGATCGTAGCGAATAATGGTGCGAACGAGTGCTTTTTCAGCGGTAGCGTCACGGCAACGGGCGTGGGCAATCTTATAATGAACAATGGCACGGGAACGCGGCCATTTGGCGCATGCCCCGGCGTGGTCACGAATGTCGATCCTCAGTTGCAAGCGCTGGAACCTCCCAGCGTGAACGGCGGCAAGACACCCACGATGGCGATTCCTCTATTCAGCTCCGCGATGGGTGTGGCTGACCCGGGAACATCACTTCCATACGACCAACGATATGCAGACCGGCCGCAAGCAGACACGTCGCCGCGCAATGGCTATGACATTGGCGCTTATGAAGTGTGCCGGAGGTACCTCGCGGGGCTCCGCCCATGGTTCTGCAGCGAGACCAATATCCCGCCACCGTCCACGACCACGTTGACCATGCAGGCCTCGCCAGCTAATGAGGGAACGACCGATCCTACTCCGGGATCTCATACCGTCGAGCTCAATTCGATCGTTGCGGTGCAGGCAATACCGAATTCGGGCTACCACTTCACAAGCTGGACTGGAAACGTCGCTCAGTCGAGCAATCCCTCTACTACGGTAACGATGAGCCAAGCGCAAACCGTGACAGCTAACTTCGACGTCGGAGCGCCATCCGCCGACTTACATGTGACGGTGAACGATGGAAAGAGCGCAGCCGTAGCCGGTGCCAAGAATATCTACACCATTGTGGTAAGCAATGCCGGCCCGAGCTACGTAACCGGCGCGGTGGTGAAAGACACGTTTCCATCTACCTTTACTGGCGTTACCTTCAGCGCGACGGAATCAGGCGGCGCATACGGATTCACCGTAACCGGCAGCGGAAATATCAATAATACGGTGACGATGCCTCCGGGTAGTTCAATTACCTACAAAGCGACCGGTAAACTTAGCGCCGCAGCGACCGGCACGGTCTCCGACAGTGCAAGCGTGACTAGACCCAGCGGAATCAGCGATCCCAATCTTGCTAACAACAGTGCCACCGATACCGACACCATCACCTTTAAGGCCGACTTGAAGGTCACCGTTAGCGATGGCAAGACATCTGCCGTTGCCGGCACAAAAAACACCTACACGATTGTGGCGACAAACGCTGGGCCGAGCAAGGTCACTGGCGCGGTCATTCGCGATACCTTCCCGAGCACCTTCACCGGCGTCACCTATACCGCCACCCAGAACGGTGGGGCTTCCGGGTTCAGCGCCAGTGGCAGCGGCAATATTAACAACACCGTTACGATGCCACCTGCAAGCACGATCACCTACAAGGCCACCGGCACAATCAGCGCCTCCGCGACCGGTTCGATCTCGGATACAGCAACTGTCACCGCGCCCGCTGGCGTGCTTGATCCAAATACCGCCAACAACAGCGCCACCGACACCGACACACTGTAAAATAGCGGTTGCAAGCTCAGCCACTCCGAACACCTTCGCGAGTTGGCTGCAACAACTAGTTAGACATTAGAGGGTTCGGTCACGACGATGTCGTCATAGGTGCTATTGACAATCGCCTTCAGTTCCGCCTGCTCGGTGGCAGGGACCTTGAACTTGTCGAGCGACTGCTGGAGATCATCCATGAAAGCCTCCCACTCTTTCGGCGTGATGTTCATGTCACGGTGTGAGTCAGCCATCGTGCGTCCGGTGTATTTCTGTGGACCGCCCGCGGCCATTCCAACCATCTCTGTGACCAAATACTTGAAACCCGGCGGCGGCACTCGGTGGTGGGCTTCATTTACGGCCGGATTAGCATTGAGTCGGGCATCCGTCATAACCCGGTCGATCAAATCGTCGACCACGCAGGCGATACTGTATATACCGCCCAGACGTTCATAGAGACTGGGATTCTGCGGTTGCGTTGGCATACTACCAGAAGTCATTTGAGGATGGCGCGAAATCCGTTCTCTTGTCGAGAACAAAGGAGTCGTCAACAGGGGCGGGGGATGCTATCGCCGCGTTCGCGCCCGTACGTGAAACGCGCCGAGATTGCTCTCGGCGCGAAGCTTTGATCGCTTGTAGCTGCCGTCCGTCCCCGCTGGCAGAAGCGGTGCTCTCAGGTCTCTGTCTTATCCTTGTCGCCTTTCTTGCACTCGGCTTTGAACTTCGCGTACTGCTCCTTGGTCAGGATTCCTTTGGCTTCCTCCATGTATTTGGCTTCGCTGCCTTCGGAGCAACCGGCTTTCTGATGCTCGGCCATAACGGCGTCCATCTGTGTCTTCTGATCGGGCGTCAGGTTGAGGTTAGCCAATGAAGCCTGACACGCCACCACCTGTTTGTTTCCGGCTTGCTTTGCGCAATCGCCGTGCTCGCCCGCGAACATGGTTCCTCCGGCAAAGATCCCTGCCGCTACTAACGCAATGAATTTAGTCATGGGGCAACCTAGACGGTGCTGCTGAGATTGTCGTCCAAAATCTGACGCGCCCTTCAATGCTAATGGTATCGCTGGCAACCGAGGCACAACGAATCTATCTTCCTGCCGCAAGTGGAAATCCGCATTATTCCTAGATGAAACCGAACATCGACAACAAAGGCCGTGCCGCCCGCGGTGGGATCGCGGCAATTTTCCTTCTTGCCGGTGGTTGTCTGATCTCGGAAGCAGGATTGCTGGCGACAATCTTTATTCTAATTGGGCTATTCAGCGCCTTTGAGGCGTGGCGTGGCTGGTGTGCGATCCGCGCATGCGGCTTCAAGTTGCCCTTCTAGCCACGGCACTCTCCGGGAGAGCGATTCAAACTCGGCCGGTTTAACTGAAAGCGAGCGAAAACATGAACGACGCGACAAGGGAGTATCGCGCTATGACGCTTTACCGCTTAAAGCGGTCAACATCTTGCGAGAGGTCTGTTGGAGGACAACCAAATCACGCCGGTATCGTAGACAAAACCGCCCCGTCAGTGGCGTCTAGCTGATGAGATCGGCGCACGCCGTGATATTTAGAAGAAATATTGAATCCGAACGACTGGGCTGCCGCATCTCATAGACAAAAAGAGCCACAATTATGAAAGCAATTTCCACCGGTTTCGAAGAATTTGAATCCACCTATGCGCTTATCGTGCGGTCGGAGGAAAAACAACGCAGTCGATTTGAAACCCTCATCTATACACTCCTGATCGTTAGCACGATGTTTGCAGTGTCACAGTTCTGTCGCCAGGCCGCGATGATGCCGTCCAGTATCGCACACGTGGCGACGACCGTGCCTACTGACGAGCGACACGGCGTCTAAGTAAACATTCCACCCGGAGTTCAATACGCGGCCATCTCATTGAATGTCGGGCACGACTGAATGGATTGGGCGACTCCAAAAGCATTCGCGAGTAGGCGGCGGCTTAGAATTCAGCTTCCAGTTCTAACTCTGGACGCCCGCTCCTAAGTAACGGGGGGAATGGTCGCTGTCGTCTTTCAAGCAAAGAATACATTCCGGTCTCGCAGGCACGGGTGGACTTTGGTATCTCGGCTACGGAATGAAACTGGCCCTGCGCATTTTGCTTTGGATAGGAGCGGTCGCTCTCACTGGTTACGGCATGCTCCTACTTTTCGGCGCACTTGATACCGGCACGGACGCGGCCGGTCGCGGTCTTAATCACGCCTTCGGTTTTATACTCGCGCTGATTGGCGCTGTCGCGCTCGTCACCTTGTTGCTCATCCGCTTGTGGCGCGGCTTCCTCGTCATAGGCGTCATTTTTCTGGCGCTGCCATTCCTTCTCATGATCGTTCTCTCGATCGGAAAAAGCATCGATGAAGCCCGGAACACACGTCAGGTAGAAGACATCCATTCGGGTCGCTGGAATTTTCGCGACCAGCCCGCGCTGCTGGTCGTAGCGGAAGCCGTTTCAAAAAACGACAGCAATGCGATCCGCACCGCGGCGAAGAACGTGCCGGATCTCAACGCTGCCGGCCACGATGGAATGACGTTGCTCTGTTTCGCCGTCAACGAAGCGCTGGAGCGGCCGGAGTTGGTAACTGCGGTCGGGACCTTGCTGTCGTTAGGGGCGAACCCGAATTATAACAACGGAAGCGCGAACTCTTTCGCGCTGGCCCAATCGGTCAGTGGGGAGGTTCGCCTATTGCGTGCCATGTTGGACGCGGGGGGCAATCCGAATGCGCGCGATGTCAAAGGCCAGCCGATCGTGTTCGATAATTGGTTCATGAATTACTTCGAGGCGCAGCGCCCGGAACGATTACGGCTTCTGCTTGATCGGGGCACGGACGTCAACTCGGTGATGCCATTCAACGACAGGTTTAATCTTCTCCTCTATTGCGCGCACATGGGGAGATTCGAGGCGCAGGGCTACATTGACGCGCTCGAGTTGCTCAATCGCGGCGCTGATTTCAATTACGTGGCCGAGGACGGCACGACGCTAGTGAAATTGCTAACCAAGCAACGGCAGGATTTCGCCGACCAGGCGCAGCCGCTGCCGCCCGAGTTCGGCAACCTCTGGAGCTGGCTTGCGGAACATAACCTCGTGCCGAAACAACCATAGGCGACAGGCGATTTGCCTGCAGCTGCTAGCCAGTGCGCCGGCGCGGGGCGAACAGTTCGTGTTCGGGTTAGCCGTTTTGGTCCGTTGCAACATCCGCGACGCGAGCTGTTGGAGCGAGCGAAATGGACGGTCAACCCTTTAGTGCCGGAGCCTTGCGCGAAGGGGGATTAGCTCGTGAGCTTGTCTTAAACCTCACCGCACATTAACCGTCACCTCTCCAGTCCGCTTATTGTTGTCCTTTCCTGGCGAATCGGCGGTGTAAGTGCCCCGTTTGAGATTTACGTGCAACACCTTCGTTTCTCCCGGATTCGGCGCGGCCACGAACTTGCGGTCAACACTTTGGCCCTCCACTTCGAAGTTTTGAGCGTTTTTGCCCGCATTTTTAACGACGAATGCAGTCTTTCCAGGCTTGAGGCGCGTTGGCATGTCGATTCGGTTGTCGGTCACTGTTACGTCCACTCTCCGTGCGTCGCTGTCCGGGGTGACGGCATCGGCCACCGTATCGGCGGCCTTCTTAGCCCCGTGAGCAACGGTTTTAGCAGCATTTTTTGCTCCTCGGACAGCCGAATGTGCAACGTTCTCGGCCGTGTCAACCACTTGTGCGGTCGCGGTCGAAATCAGACCAGCGAAAATGATCGAAAGAGCTGTTTTCATTGTACTTTAAAATCGGTTCATAACGGCGCCGCGTATGCCTTTTTCTGAAGCAATGCTGCCGCCAAGATCCGCCCCTCAGGACGATTGCCGGTTTAACGATGTAACGTTTTAACGCGTCACCTGGCCAAAGGCCTTTACCCCGTGAGATAACGTCGGAGGCGATTTTTGATATAACGTTTTCCCCAGGCAGTTTTGAGGTACTTCTCGCGTTGCGCAGCGTCGCTCTCGTTTCGACAACCTTCCCAATACACAAGCTCAAAGGGCCTGCGTTCTTTTGTAGAGTTAGCGCGTCCAGCGTTGTGGGCCCGAAGTCGTGCCGGTAAATCCCGCGTTAGACCAACATAAAACCGACGATCAACTTGCGAGCGCAAAACGTAAACATAGCAGTATTTCGGCACGCCTGTTGTATCTCACGGGGTGAATGCTTCCTTATTCACCACATATGGCATTCTGGTCGGGTCGCCGCCGTAGTTCCCTTCCAGCACGTCGATCACTGCCTGGACAGTGCGCCCAGCCATGCCTTTGTCGCGATCGACCGAGAGCCGCGTGAT
>QHNU01000017.1:0-20425 GCA_003218525.1 Verrucomicrobiota bacterium | reverse complement strand
GAATAACCGCATGCGGTCGGCGATTTCGGGATCGAGGAGCGGCGAATCCGGCGGCAGAGGCTCTTTCTCAAAGACGTCGAGCGCCGCTCCGGCGATGACTTTGTCTTTCAGCGCGTTGGCAAGTGCCTTCTCGTCCACCACCGGACCGCGTGAACTATTTACCAGGTACGCTGTCGGCTTCATCAGCTTGAGTGTCTTTTCGTTGATGAGATGGTGGGTCGGCTTATCGGTTTCGCCTTCGCGCAGCAGCGGCACGTGAATGCTCACGTAATCACCGCCCCTCAACGCCTCCTCGAACTCCACATATTTAATCCAGGTCTTCTCCTTCTGGATCCCCTTGGCGTGGCGCAGGTCCATCAGCTCCTGGATGGAGGCGATGTACTTGTCATTGTGATACGCCGGGTCGTAGCGCAGCATGTTCATGTCGAATCCCGAGCACTTCTTGATCATCGCCAGGCCGATGCGTCCCGTGCCGATGATGGCGATGGTTTTGCCCGTGACTTCGTCGCCAAGGAAAGGCAGGAACGGGTGCCACGACGGCCACTTCTGTTCCCGCACCAATCGTTCACTTTGCCACATTTTGCGCGCGAGCATTCCCATCATGAGGAAAGCGAATTCGGCCGTCGCTTCGGTCAGCACGTCAGCGGTGTTGGTGAATGGGATCTTGTACTTGTTAGCGTCGGCGCGGTTGATGTTATCGAAGCCGACCGCTATCTGTGCCACGATCTTGAGCGAGGCCTTACCTGCTTCGAAGATCTCGGCATCGATCGCATCGCGAAGCGTGGTGATCAAACCGTCGATGCCGTTCTTCACTTTCTCAATGATTAGCTTTTTCGGCGGCGCCTCGGGGCCCTCGAAGACCTCCAGCTCGTAGCCACGGTCGCGCAAACGGTTCTCGGCCGGATCGCCGATGCGGGAAGTGGCAAAGATGCGGAAACGTTTCTTGTCAGTCATGGGAGGAATAAATGCTGCGGGGCCTCTCAGGTTTGTTTTGCCAGTGCCTCTATTATCGAAATACCCGCGCCTGTATCGATCTCCCGCTGGAATTCGAAACCAGCTTGCTTGAGCAACGTTTTGTACTCTGGAAGAGTCCGCTGCTTTCCTCCGAGCAGCGTTAGCATGTGGATATCCAACATTTTCGACCAGTCTGGCTCGGGACCAGCAGGGACGATGGCTTCGATCAGAAGCAGTGTCGCCTCCGTCGGAGCCGCCTGACGAACTGCTTTCAAGATCGCGACAGCTTTCTTATCTGGCCAATCATGGATAATTTCCATAAGTAGGTAGGCATCGCAACTCGGCAACACATCTCGGAAGAAGTCACCGGATTGTAATGTCAGGCGCGAGGAGGCAAGGCCCGATGCTTGCTTCACCACATGCGGCAAATCAAACAGAATGCCTTTCGTGTGGGGCGCTGCATCAAGGATCGCGCTGAGAAGATGGCCGCGTCCCCCGGCAATATCTCCGATCAGTTCGAATCTGGAGAAGTTGTAGCAAGCGAGGATGGCGGGAATCTGACCCTGCGCCTTGGCGAGCATCGTTGCATTGAAGATGTTATTCGCTTCTTCGTGCTGCCCAAGATAGTGCCACATCCCATCGGGAAGAGTCCTTTCCGTCGCGCGCTGGCCGCTTCTGACGGAATACTCCAGTTCACGGTAAGCGTCCCAGTTGACCGCTAGCCCAAACATGCGCACAAACGCGCGCATCGACTGGGGGTGGTCGCTACATAACATCCGCGAGGCAGGAGAATGCCGGAAGCTATCGCCCACCTGTTCAAACACGCCGTGTGCGCAGGCCAGCCGCAAAACGCGGAAGAGAGCGTCTGCATCAGCACCGACGGTTTTCGCTAACTCAGCAGCTGAGAGTGCTTCGTCGCCGAGTGCATCGGCCACGTTCAACTCGGCCAGTACGTGAATAGAGCGCGAAAGACAGTAGCCTCCCGAGATTTGACGCAATGTTTCGAAGGGATCGATCTCACTCATAAGGCACGCACGTTTCGCTATCGCCCGACCTATCAACCACAAAACTGAAAACCGCCATTGGGACGCAAAATCACAGAGTCTCGTTACAGATTTTTCTTCGCCCAGGCGGCGACGCGATCGAGCGCCTTCTCGATGTTCTCGATCGAGTTAGCCACGCTGAAGCGCAAATAGCCCTCGCCGAAGTCGCCAAAAGCGGTCCCAGACAGTGCGGCGACGCCAGTATCATCGAGCAGGGCGTCGGCCAGTTTCTTCGATGGCCATCCGGTCGCCTGGATGTTGGGAAAAACATAGAACGCGCCCTTGGGCAAGCGGCATGAGAAACCCTTGATCTTGTTCAGGCCGCCGACCATTATGTCGCGCCGTTTCTTGAACTCGGCGCACATCGCGTCGACCGACTCCTGCCGCCCGCGGAGCGCTTCGATGCCGGCGACTTGCGTGAAGCTGGCTGTACACGAGTTTGAATTTGTCATCAGCCGCGCGATGTGCGTCGCAAGGTCGGTGCGCATCACACCGTAGCCCATACGCCACCCGGTCATCGCGTAAGTCTTGGAGAAACCGTCGAGCAGGATGCAGCGCTCCTTCATGCCGTCCACCGACATGATCGAATGATGCTCACCCTCGAAGATGAGGCGGCTGTAGATCTCGTCGCTCAACATCATGATGTTGCGATCGCCGATCGCGCGCGCGATACCGTCGATGTCATTCTTAGTCAGCACGCCGCCGGTCGGGTTTTGTGGCGAATTCAGGATGATCAGCTTCGTGCGCTCGTTGATCAGCCCTCCCAGTTCGTCGACGTCGAGCCGGAAATCCATCTCCTCACGTAAGCGGATCGGTACCGCTTTCGCGCCAACATAGTTGATCATTGATTCATAAATGGGAAATCCGGGATTCGGATAGATGACCTCGTCCCCTTCTTCAACTAGCGCGAGAATGGTGAAGAAAATGATGGGCTTACCGCCCGGGACAACGACCACTTCTTCGGGCGTTGCGTTTACCCGACGCGTCTCGCTCACGTACTGAGCGATCACCTCGCGCAGTTGCGGCAAGCCGGCGGACGGCCCGTAGTGGGTGAAGCCCTCATGCAGTGCGTCACATCCCGCATCGATGATGTTGCCCGGCGTATCGAAATCCGGCTCGCCGATCTCGAGATGAACGATGTCGCGGCCTTTTGCCTCCAGCGCTCGCGCTTTCGCCAGTACTTCGAAGGCGGTCTCGGTGCCGAGACGCGCCATGCGCTTGGCCAGGCGCAGTTCTCGGGCCTTTCTCATGACGGCGAAATGAGTGAATGATAGAACTTTCTCATTAGGCGGATCATAACAAACCGAAGACGGAAGTCAGGTCTGTTTCCTACTCCGGAATCTTTACGTTGTCTCCACCGCCGGGTTCCCTGGGGTGATTTCAGTCTAAGGAATCTGACCGCGCCTTTGTATTTAGATCGTCGTTTCAGATCGGCGCGATTTCGGCGAATGCTGTGCCAAAAGTGAGGACGGCACCTTTGTTTCCCGTCCGCCTAGATGGGCCGAAATCGCGGTCGCCTCCTGACCTGTTGCTGTCGCTGCCGCGGCGCTGCCGCCGATGTCGGTGCCGTCACATCTTGCATCTTGATCTCAAATGTCCGAAACAGCGGCGCTAGATCGATCACGTTGTTCGCAGCGGACTTTAATGCTTGTCCGAGATTTTGCGCGACCGACGCGACCTCCACGCGGATCCCGTGACGCCGCAACCTAACGGCGAGATAAGCAAAATCTGCATCGCCGGTCACCAGAATCACAACATCGGGCCGCATTTCGAGGGAAAGCTCGACCGCGTCGATTGCCATCATAACGTCCACGTTCGCCTTGTAATGGCCTTCCTCGGCCGGCGATCCGTCTTTGGTCACCACCATGAATCCGTTGGAGCGTAACCAATGAACGAACTTGTTCTTTTTGTCGCGCTCCTCCTGCCAGACAGGAATAGCCGGCGGTAGGCCGGCATAAACCACCATCTCGATCAGATCCCGTCCCGTGTCAGGCCCGGCCAAAGAATCGCGAAGCTTCAGCCAATCGAGACCGCGCCCTGCCGTCCGCGCCGAGCTACCGACGTTCGATTCATCTACCAGGACCAGCACTCTGGAATGGTGGCCACCGCCTAAATTTTTCTTTGGCACTCCTGGAGTGAACTACTTCTGCTCAATTGTAGCGAGAACTACTTCTTCGGATCAGCAGCGATTACCGCCAGTGGAGCACATCGGATGAACGGTCCGGCAGCTGCCGGGCTGCGGGGGTCGTAGTGAGTAAGTGTGGTAATGAAGGGGGTCTCAACTGAGCGACTCCGAAAGCGTTCGCCCATCACGGCGGGCAGGTCGAGCGGACGGCCGATTCGAAGTTAGAATTTCAGCTTGTTCAAATTAACTGGTTTCCTGGTTTCTGAAATGGGCCCCGGGCTGAAAAAGTGAAATCAACGGCAACAAGCTGACGATTGCCGTGAGACCGCAATCGGAAGTGTCGAAGCTGAGGAAGGCGCGTTGAAAATGGTGAACGACCTCGCCGATCGAGACTCGTTTAACGATCGGCCTGAGCAGACGGCAGTCTTGACGTTTGTTTCCAACATCTGATGTCCGCATGCCTCCACCCGACTTCAACTGGCCTCAGCTTTGAAATATTTTGTGCGTCTGGCTGCGATAGGCACTTGCCTGCCGCGCCGCAATCATGGTGGAGGCGGGTCGCGCCGAAGGGTGGCATAGGCGGATCGCCTTTGTGTCAAAAGTGATGATCGACCCCACGTTCTCGCCCAAAAGTGAGGACTGATACCACGTTCTGCCCCAGTCGTTAACTAGCTCAGACCTTTGATGGTGGGGCAGAGCGATGATGCTTCCGGCGCGGTGGAAAAATCCCGCTCACAAAAAGAGCAAGTGTGGCAACAGCTATCACTCCCACG
Source organism: Verrucomicrobiota bacterium (assembly GCA_003218525.1). Lineage (GTDB taxonomy): Bacteria > Verrucomicrobiota > Verrucomicrobiia > Chthoniobacterales > UBA10450 > AV69. The sequence continues at coordinate 15,530 of QHNU01000017.1, read as the reverse complement.
ATGCCCAAGAGAACGAATGCGCCATACAGGCGAATTTCTTCTCTCCCTGCGATTGCGTGCCTCCCGCCGCTGGAATCGTATATCGCGCCCGCTTCGTTATGCATGCCGCCGTGAAACCCGGTCAGCATGCCGATGCTGATGCAGAATGCGATTGCCAAAACGATCCAAAAACCACGCGAAGCGAATGGTGGTGTGGAGGGCTCCATTTATTTTAGCGTGTCAGATTTCAGCTTTTGGTTCCACACTTTTCGAAGCTTCTCGTCGCGCCGAAACGTCGGAAGGCGGATCACTTGAATCAGAGCTGAAGCTGATGGGAGCGGTGAATGGCCCGCTCAAACAAACACAGACTTTACCTGCGATTCTTCCAGAGAATCGAAACAGCTTGCTTAGCGGCGGGCATAGGGTATGCAGGTGGTTGATTACGTCACTCGACGTTTCAACGCATTTTTAGCCGGGCTGAAAAAGCTCGAGGGGCTGGACCTTCGCTGAGACAACGCTTAACGAGATCTCCAGGTCATAACTCGGACCCGGCTCAGCCTGAGCGAATCTATAAAAGTCTCGCCACAGGAGGACTCTCGGTTTGATGCGCCCTGGGTATAACCAACAAACAAGAAAGACAATTAAGATGAAGTTCACGAAAGCATTGAGTGCAGCGATTATAATCGCTGCGACCGCGGGCGCAGTTAGCGTTTGCTCCGCGCAAAATTCAGCGTCAGCGGCGGTGACTGCCGTCCCCACGGCGCAAAGTACTGCGCCTTATACGGAAGGTGCAGTCTGGCAGATAACAATGGTCAAAACGAAACCTGGGATGAGCGATGATTATCTTAAAGCCCTCGCCAAGATATTCAAATCGACCAATGACGAAGCAAAACGACAGGGCGTCATTACCGATTACAAAATCCTAGCCGGTGATGCGGCTACCCAGCAGGACTACGATATTCTGCTGATGGTGGAATATCCCAACATGGCCGCACTCGATGGCCTCCGCGATAAGATGGACCCCATCGGCACTAAAATGGTCGGCAGCGAAGACCAACGGCGCCAACTGGCGGTCAAGCGCTTGGAAATCCGCGATATCATGGGCGACAAGACCATGCGCGAGATCACGCTGAAATAGTTCGCGTTACGGGCGGTGCTGCCTTCCTGGAGATCCCGGGGAGGCGGCACTGCACCGTCACCTTCTCTTTTCTATACTTCTTACCTTTTCGGATTAACGGATCCGCTGGTGGGGGGATTCGCCGTGGCGAATAACTGTTAACTGTTAACTGGTAACCACGAGCCTGGCTCGTGTGCTTGTCTCAAAAGTGCGGACCTGACCCCGTAGTTTCCTGTTCCTGTTGCCGCTGCTTGGTGGCCTTCAGTGGAAAAAGAAATAACTACCAGAGGCGCAGCACTGACTTCTTTTCGTGCCACTTCAACCGAAATCGCATTGCAGAAATCGCCAGGCCATCGCTATAGCCGCGTCTTGGGAGCCCTGTACTGAACGACGCCGAAGTGACACGCGATCTGAGCCAGATGCGCGGCTCACAGAGCCACGGCTAGATCTACCTGTGTAATCATCAACTCATCGGGTCTGTTCCTAAACCTGCACAAGATTGGGGCCGACTCTGACAATAAACGGTGCGCGCGATGGATCGAGATCGCTTTAAGTCAGTCCAGAAAGGTAAACAATATGAATACATTAATAACATGGAATCAGCTTCGAGAGATGGACCAAGCGCACAATCGCTTGAATCCGTTCTTGGGCGGATTTCCGAATAGAACGGGCAATGGCGAGACCCACAGCTTGGCGGTAGCAGATTGGTCACCGGAAATTGATATCAGTCAGGATGATCGCGAGTACCTCCTCAAGGCTGACTTGCCTGAAATGAAGAAAGAGGATGTGAGGGTGACGGTTGAGGACGGGATCCTTTGCGTTTCCGGAGAACGGAAAGGCGAAAAGGGAGATCATAAACGAAAATTCCATCGCCTCGAGCGATCCTTCGGTAACTTCCGACGCAGCTTCACGCTGCCTGAAGATACCATTGGGTCGAAAGTGACGGCGGACTTCCGCGACGGAGTGCTGAAAGTGCATCTCCCGACAACGACGACAGCAAAATCAAAAGCTGTCCTGGTTAAGGTGCAGTAATCCGCTAACACTTAGGGCGAGCGTACGGACAGTTCCGTGCGCTAGCCTCTAGTGTAAGGCGGTTAACCTGGTCGACTTCTCGGCGTGAATTCGGCAGTAAAATATCAACACCAAAAAGACGGTCATGAAGCCAGTCGCATCTAACCTTTGCCTTGTCCGGGCCGGAACAGGCCGAATTACTCTGTAAAGCTCTGCCGAATATCTCGACCAACTCCGCGTCAGGATTGATCGGACGGATACATTGGAAGCGATACTTACTAAGCCGCGCGACGCAGCCTTTGAAGCGATTGGCGAAATTGCGTGGGAGAGCGGCCCACAATCCGCCTAAAGGCGCGATTGAAGTTCGTCATGGATTGAAATCCGCTGGCGAAGGCAGCTTCGCTGATGCGCGAGTTGGGATTGAGCAACAGCGTCTTCGATTTCTCTACTCGGACTCTCGAGAGATAGTCGACAAAATTCATTCCCGTCGCTTTTTTGAACATCTTGCAAAAGTAGCACCTACTGATGTTCGCCGCCTGAGCTACTCGCCCCAGCGTGAGCGGCTCGGCCTGATGGTTCGCGATGAATTGCCGGGCTCTCGCCATATTCGCGGACTCGTCTTTTTCGCGCCCTACGACCAGTTCATTCGACAGGATCGAAAGGTGTTGCGAAAAAATACTCAGGAGCCGCAGCATTGCCCGATAGCGGCCAGGCGATAAAACACACGACCGAAAATAAGCCCGCTCCAGATGTTTCCAATCCGCCTCGTAGCCCCAGGCCCGAAGCTGTCGAGTAATGCTCGCGAAATGTTTCTTAGTTGGGTTTTTCAGCATCACTTCGCCCGTCTCCAGAAAACCAAGAATATGGTCACCTACATACACCGGAACCGCGCTTTCGGAGAGACCCGCAAACCAGGTGACAGTGCGCGTGGTCGACTCCGGGTGAGATGCACCGGTTTGGGCCACTAAACAGGCGGCGCGAGCCTTGTTGAAGCGAGCCAGAATTGAGGCAAATGAATCGTGATCCTCTTTTCCGTGGTGCGACGGGGACCACGAATCGCGTCCTCGGATATTAAGTGGCAAACCCATGGCTTCGCTGAAAGCCCGTTCGTAATCTTTGAAAAGCTGCGAACGCGAAAGACGTCGCATCACTTCGTGATCAGACGATCGGGATCCGCTCCGTTTGCTCATTACGCCTTGCGAAACGGTATTTTTAACCACGCTTGTTCGTCCCACTGCTGCTCGCATTCCAGGATGCAAAGCCTCTCAGCAACCGTTGTCCTGATGGAAGCTCTTGCGTGACGTATCTACTGCCAAACGTCTGCTGCTTGAGAGCGCTGGTCTGATCTGTGGATAAAGCGCGAAGTCGCCGGAAAAGTGCAGCTCGACGTTTTGAGCCTAAATGTCGCTTGAAATAAATCGCGCTGCTTTGTGTCACTGCTGGTTCCATTTCGCTCGTGTTTACGTGTTCAACGGCGAAGCTACAGCCGCAAATGCCAGTACCTAATAATATTAAATCTTAACGCCGGCCTAAGAGCTGCGGACGCTCAATGTAAGGGGTGAAGAAGCTATACAACTTAAAGTTGGGGATCGGTCAGTGACCGATTTCTGTCTTGCCTCTGATTATGCTCGCCTTTGCCCGCCCATGTCGCTGATGTTGTTGTCGTTGAATGACTAAACGGCGCTACCTATGAGCACAGCAACTGTAACGTTCCACAAACTGATTCAAGAGGCGCAGGATGTTTCGTCCACCGATTCGAAGCAGAATCACGTGGTTTCGAGGGTTTTTTTCCGGCTCGACCTAAACGATGAGCACTACGCCGAGATGTCGGTAATTCTGCGACAGCCATTTGGGACCGATTACGCTAAAGAATCAATCGAAGTGGAGAAACCTTTTGGATCGTACGCCGGAAACTGGAACCACAATGCTTTCAGGAAGATCGTCGAGGATTATTATCGGAGCGCGATCGGCCGCCAGGGCAGAGCTATGAGAATCGGACCGGGTAGTGAGAACGTTCGGATGCGCGGTAATACGATCGAATTTTCGAAGAGTTATCAGCTCGAGATCCCGCAGTGAACCCGCAGCCGGTTAGTGGGCGCCGGGTTATAGCTGATCGTCTCGCTTGTTAGGCAATGAAAAGCCGTTTTTAGTCAAGCTGGATGGGAGGTTGATAGCGTTTATACTAGTGATAAGTAGAGCGAATAGCCATAATCTAGTCGTCCACGCGCGGCATAACAAACGCTTGAAGTAAAAAGTAACCAACGCCGTGGGAGGTATTCCATTTAAAACTATTCACCTAACTGATCATGATCATTCTCGAGAGCGAGGTCCGCTGAAAACACCGGTCGCAGAGTTGCGTCGCAATATTGCACTCTCTGACGTGGGCGCGGCCTTCTTAGCTTTTCAGATCACGGCCCTTGAAGACAGATGTGCAGAGATGCGGAGGCGCATAGGTCAAAAGGGTTGTTGCGCATGACCAAGAAGTAAACTTGGAGGTCAGCCGTCGCCCAAAAAGCGGGCTTTACGTCCGGCAGGCAGGGTAAAAGTCGCAAAAAACGAGGACCGAACCCTTCTCCTCGTATGGCGTCGGGTGTCCCCAGCCGAAATCTTACCGAGCTTATCCGCTGAGACAGCGGACTCGACATCAAACCAGCTAGCTACGGCCTCTTCTCGGCTCTTGTGTCAAAATTGGGACTGACCCTCTGTCCTTCGCGAATTCAAGTTTCGGTGTGTCAGCTTTTGTGAGGCGTTGTCTTCGAGGCTTGCTGTCGCGCCGAAGGACAGCTGCCTACGTCGACAGGCTCTTTCTCTCGGGCGGCGAGGCGATGGAAACGAAATTGCTTTCGAGTGATTGGCTAGATCGTCGACGAACTTTTCCAGAGCGGTCGTCGATGCCGGAATTGTGATTTTCATGCCGAGTGTGATCACGATAATTTGACCGGAACACCGCACAGAACCGATACCACGGATCCAATTTTCCTTGATCATCGGGATGTGGAAGCAAAGCTCAGTCGTGCCTTCCTCTCACACAACTTCGGCGTGCCGCGCGGCCAGCCGCAGTTAGTTCTGCTATGTTTCCATGTGCGGTTCGTCCTCGGGATAATTGGGATTATGTTCGCGCTGGACGCGCTATGGTGGGTGGCGTCGGTCCGCATCGCCAGGCCTGCCGTCGCGCGTAGGGCCATAGCCATCTTCAGCCTGACTCAATTAACGGGGCTGAGCTGGTTGCTAAGTCAGCGCTTTTCTCACTCGGAATCGACGGCCGTATTCGCGAAGTTCGCAGTAGCGGCCGTGTTTATCTGGCACATGATCATCCTGCCTCTGCTCTTGTTACCGGCATTGATGCTGTTGCCGATTCTCTCCGCGGCAGTTGTCGTCCAGAGCGCTCGACGCCGCCACAAATCCGGCTCGGCCCCAGCCGATACAAGCCAAGGATTGAGTCGCCGGCAATTTCTCGGGGTGGCTCTGGCCGCGGCGCCGCCACTGTTGGACCTTAGCCTTGCCACCATTGCAATCCGGCAACTGAATCGGTTTCGCGTTCGCCGGTTTATCCTACCCATCGCCGGTTTGCCGAGCGATCTTCACGGATTAACTATCGTTCAAATCAGCGATATGCATGTAGGCCGGTTTACCTCCGGCCGCGTCTTACGCGAGATGGTCCGAGTCGTTAACGAGTTCCGTGCCGATCTCATCCTGGTCACCGGTGACTTGATCAACGATGCTCTCGCTGACCTCGACCACGGTCTCGAACTGGTGAAATCGATGGAAGGCCGCACTGGTGTTTACCTGATCGAAGGTAATCATGACTTGATCGAGAACGGTACGGAGTTCGAACGCCGAGTGAAACAATCGGGCATTCCGTTTCTCCTCGACGAGTCGGCCATCGTAACCGTTCGCGGCGGGCCGGTGCAGTTACTCGGACTTAGTTGGACAAGGGCGCGGGAAAATAGAGATGCGGCGATTGCCGCGTCGGTGCGCCGCCTCATGAGCCAGCGCCTGCCGGAGACTTTCCCGATTCTTCTCGCTCATCATCCGCATGCGTTCGATGCCGCGGCCGAGGGCTCGCTGCCGCTCACGCTCTCCGGGCATACCCATGGCGGGCAACTTATGTTAAATGAGCAATGCGGATTTGGGCCGGCGCTGTTTCGTTACTGGTCTGGCCTTTACAGCAAAGGCGCGAGCAGACTGATCGTCTCAAACGGAGTAGGTAATTGGTTTCCGCTGCGGGTGCGCGCGCCGGCGGAACTCGTACATCTTACGCTCGTACGCACGTAGATGTCTCGCCTGTGTAAGAATAAGGACTGACTAGCCTCTTCCCTGCGTGAATTACTCACCTGGCCTCGACATCTGATTTCCTGCTGTTAACAGGGCGCTATGCGGCTTTGCTGGCTACTGATCACACTGACTGCGCTCGTGCTACCTAACGACATTTGCGCGGAAGACGCGAAACCGGCGTCAATGCGCGCCCAAGTGACGGCGGAGAATTGGGACAAGGGCGGGCTGCTCTCACATTGGGTTTACATCCATCTGTCGGAGGTATTTCCCGCAGCAGTGGTCCGACGAGGCGGCCCAATCGTCGATTTACCGGCACAGCTTGGTCCTGAGATTGGCGGACTCAAGTTGAAGAACGATGACGGATCCGAGCAAACTCTCGAGCAGTTCGTCAATAATGGCGCGGTGGACGGCTGCATCGTGCTGCATGCGGGCAAGGTCGTTTATGAGAAATATCCCACTATTCAGCCGAACGATCTTCATCTGATCTATTCGGTCACGAAGGCGTTCGTGTTGACAACCTTTGCCATCCTCGAAGGCGAGGGGAAGATCGACCCGCAAAGGCCGGTGCAGGATTTTCTCCCTGAATTGAAGGGGAGCGGGTGGGTCGGGATTCGTCTGCGCGATGTCGCCGACATGCGTTCTGGAATCGAGGGCAACGAGAGTAGCAATGACGCCTATCGCAATCCGGCGCACAAACAATTCCAGCTGGAGGCGACACTTGGCTGGCAACCTCGTACTCTGCCCAATCTACCGGAGGCCGTGCGGAGCGGCGATCTGCTTGCATTTCTCAGCACGCTCAAGCGCGAGCACAAGCCTGGTGAAAACTGGGCTTACACCAGCAGCAATACTGCCGTTATCGGCGAAGTGATTTCGCGCGTGACTGGCAAGAGTTTGGCCGAAACGATCAGCGAACTTATTTAGAGTAAGCTCGGCGCGGATCACGATGCGCTCTTGGCCGAAAACGAGCGTGGATTTCCGGTCGCCCATGCAGGAATGGCGGCGACCCTGCGCGATTTGGCACGGTTCGGGTTACTCTTCACCAAGAACCCCGGGCCGGGACAGCGCACCCTGTGGCTCAACTGTTAGAGAGTTTGTAAGGTACTTCGCCAAATAACATTCTTGGCGGCGGATCGCAGACAAGTTAACGAGATAGGAGCGTGCGTTTGACATGCGAGTCCGAGTCCGTCTGATTGGGGAGGGGACTGGTGAATCGCTGCGACGGTAGCAGTGAGTAAGTGTGGTAGCGAATACGTTTCAACCGATAACCACGTCCTTTCCCTGCATCATTGTGTCGATACTAAGCTCTGATCCTTTTCTCCTTTCCTGTTCTTGGCGACGGCTCCAGCCCGATTGGTTTGCGTTACCAATCAAAACTCCGCATCCCTTGTTTCATTCCCGGTGGAAGAAATCAAAGGAGGAGGGCCATGGCAAATATCTCCTTCTGTTTGAGAAAAAGAAGTGACGGAGGTGGCCGGTTTCTGATTCAATTGCGTTGAATCGCGATCTGATGAACGGGGGTCAAATCACCAGCCACGAAAGATCGACCATCGGCACGTACATCGGCGGCCGAATCACCAGCGAGGAAAGGTGGACCCTCAGCACGTACATTGGCCTCATCGTGGTGACCGTGCTCGGCGCCGCGGGGATCTACTTCTTTTTTCTCGCCCAGGAAAGAACAAAGGAGGTCACAGGCTTCGATCCGAAACGGCCCCTGCCGAGCGACGTCACTTTGAGAAGGCGATTAAAGCCGGACCAGTATTTTGTCGTGCGTGAAGGCGGCACAGAGACCGCCTTCCAAAACGAGTTCTGGAACAACGAGCGCACCGGCATCTACGTCGATGTCATTACCGGCGAACCACTCTTTACCTCGCTCGACAAATTCGATGGCGGCACCGGCCGGCCCACGTTTACCAAGCCGATCTCGAAGGATCTCCTCGTCGAGAAACCGGACACTTCGCACGATATGCAGCGCACCGAGGTGTGTGCCAAACGAAGCAATGCCCACCTCGGTCATCTCTTTCCCGACCCGACGTCGCCGACCGGACAACGCTACGCCCTCAACTCTGCCGCCTTCCATTTCATTCCAATGGAACGAATGAAAGACGAAGGTTACGAAGCGTTCCTGCCGCTCTTGGAGAAGAAGTAGCGTCCGCGGCCGATCTTTTCCGTCTGTCGCCTTCGATCTCCCCGCTGCGAGTTCGCGGCGGCCAAGTAATCGTGATGGCCGGTCCTAATCGTCATGGCGCCCGGGGAACATGGCGAACATCGTTCTCGTAAAATGGAAAGATCAAACCAGTTCGTGTTTGAGAGTTGCCACGACTTTTTCCGAACATCATTCTCGCCAACTTCAGCGGCTGGCGGTAACAGGGTGACGCGCTCGGGCGCGTGTTTTTAGCAAGAGAATTATGCTAAGAAAATTTGGCAGCGATATCACGGTTAACATCCTCGCATCGGTCATCGCTTCCGTAATCTTGCTTGGCGCCGGCTTTTTTTGGGGAAAATATCAGGAGCGGCCCGAGTACGGCAAAAACCTCGATCAGTACGATTTCTATCCGTTCGAGGTGAACCGCGACAACATTCCAGAATTCAAACTCAACAATTTCAGGCTTGGCATGCACTACTTTCTTAACAACGCCGACTACACTGCGGCCCGGCAGCTCATTTTTATCGGCGAACAAAATGATGTTCGCAGCAAACTTGATCCTTCTGAACAAAAGGTCTACGCCAGGCTGTTCGAAAAATATGACGGCAAGAAAATCGCCGATGATACCGCCGAATATCTTGAGAACTATGCCCGCATCGTTCGTTTAATCGGCAAATCATTCCCCGATTCCGGCATCGAGATTTTGCTGCACAACCTGGCCGATCCTTCTCACTCCCTCGTCGCGCTCGAGAACAATGTCACTGGTCGCCATCTGCGGGATGGCACGACAAGCTTGCTCATCGATTTGAAGCGCCGCCAGATCCAGAACGAAGACAAACTTAACTATGAACTCAACATCGGGGCGCGAAAGTTCAAGTGCACGACCATACCGATTATTCGCAAAGACTACGGCGTGGTCGGTGCCATCTGTATCAACGTCGATTCCAACTATATGAGTGACGAAGTGATGAAAGACAAAGAGCACATCGAGGCGTTCTTTAGAAATTTTTGCCGGACCGATTTTAAACTGGACGAGAACATCCTGGCCAAAGACGAATTCTTGAAAGCCCAGAAAGGAAAACGTCACTTCCGGGACGAGCGATTTTAATATTTGGGACCCGGAGCGGCTGGAGGGCGGCGGGGCCTCTGTGCCGGCCTTCTTCTTGGACGAGACGGAGCTCGTCCCTGCATTTCTGTCCGGGCGGGTAGGGGCGATTCACCGCGGCTGCTCACCCGTCATCGGGAGAGCAGCCGCCTTGATTACCTTGCTGCCGCTGTCCTATTGCTTATCGAAGTAGGACTTGTTGGTCGTTTTCTTCCCCTTCTCGTCCGTCATTGTGGTCGTGACCACGCGAGACTTGCCGTCTTTCGCCACAGTGATCGTGCCCGTCATCATCGTCTTGCCGTCCTTCATTCCGGACATGCTGTTGGTGTGATCGTTCATCATCTTGTAGGCGATCGTATCGACCGTCGTGGCTCCTTCGACCTTGTACGGTTTGCCGTCGAATTTCCCTTCCCAGGTCCAGTGGGTCTGCTTTCCGTCTTTGTCTACTCCATCGGCGGTCAGCTTTATCCTTCCCGCGCCGGTTTCGGTGTAAGTGACGGTATCATTGTGGCCGGTGCCGGGGGAGAGCTTCGATTTGCTTTGGTTGAGCTTCCAGGTGCCCAGATGAGGATTGGCAGCGAAGGCTGCAGCGGCGGCCGTGAAACACAGTGCCGCAGTTACCAGCATGGTACGAGTTATTTTCATGCTTTGATTCCGAACACTTGATGCGCCGGGGGTCAATCCAAAACGCAGGCTCGGGTCGCGAGCACAGGCAAGCTCCGTATATTGCCAGTCCTGCCCAGACTAGTTGCAACTCGCGTTCCCTAATTTCTCGTCCTTTGATTACCGCTTCAAATCAGACGCGATCTCCCCAAATTGGGCAAGGACGGGTTCGAGGTCTTCGATTAGAGGCGGCGGATCGTCTCTCAGCCAGACCTGAATCCGCTGGGAGCGGAGAATGAGACGGGCCGGGCCGCGAGACTGAGCGAGCTGGAGCGAGTGAATCAGGATGCCGTCAGAAAAGGGGAAAAAAGTGAGGACTGATCCGTTTTTCACCGCAGCGAGTTTCAATCCGCTGCTTCCAAGTAATCAATTGCTCCGAACTTGTTAAAGAATTTAGACCACACCCCGAAACTGCCAGTTTCAATGGATCAACTGGACGAAAGTCGTTGACTGCCGTCGGTTTTGCCGCCTAGCCTCCGATCCCTGCGTCTTAAGGGCGTTCACATCAACAATCTGCCCGCCTCGGCAAGGCAATAGGGATTCTAGGCGAGCTTACAAGAAGGAATTCAAATGAAATCATTATCACTCTTGACCGCAGCTTTAGCGGTTTTCTGCTCCGCAGCTATCGCTTACGGCCAGGGATCTCCGGCGGCCTCTTCCGCAGCTCCGCCGCGAACAGAGGTTTACCATGTTCACTTCAATCACGCCGCGGCGGGCAAAGCTTCCGCCTTGGCCGACTTCCTGAAAACACCGGGATCGAATACGCCGATGCCAGGTCATCTCTTGGTGCTTCGGCACGAGGACGGCGCACCCTGGGATTACGTCGCCATTCAGCACATAGGCACCAAGGCGACGGTGGAAGCGGCGGGCAATCCGCGCAGTCAAGCCATGAGAACCTTGAGCGATTGGCATGACGATACCTTTGTCAATGGTCCGTCCTGGGCTGATTTCGCCAAGGCCATGGGCCTCGATGACGAGGGTAAAAGTAAAAGCGCGGAATCCGTATATATCGTCTCGGTGTATCGTCCGGTGCCCGGACACGAAGACGCGCTCGAGAAATTCCTGAGTGAACCTCCATCGGCTTCAAACGATCTCGCCGTCGGCACCGTTTTGATGCAGCACCTGGAAGGCGGGGCGTGGCGTTATTTTGCGATCTCGCGTTATAAATCCTGGCAGGACTACGCCACTAGCGAAGTTAACAGCGTGGCACAAACTGCGAAAGGCCAGGGCGGGTGGTTCACATTGCGCGAACACATTTCCTTCCACAACGACACAATCACTTCCCGGGTCGCCCCCTAGTTTTTCGCTTTGGTCTGGCGACTGCCTGGTCTCTGGCAGGCCGTTACATATCTCAGCCCCCTCCGTGATTGCGAAGGGCGAGGACTGACCCTCTTTTGCCTGCCAGACGAAATAGAAGAATATCAATCGGGCTGGATATATGTGAATCACGTATAGCAGTCCGAAAACTATCGACTCACCGTTTCAGACCGGCCGCGATTTCGGATGGGCAAACCCGAGAGGGCAAGAGAGCGGGTAGAGCTCTTTTAGAATGGCGCGCGCAGCGAACGCCGTTCGCATTAGCGAATAAGCTTAGAGCTCTTTTAGAATGGCGCGCGCAGCGAACGCCGTTCACACGCAAGTCCACCCGGTAAGAGGACAGCCCCCGCCAAGGCTGTCGGCCTTTGCTAAGCGTTGGCCCTCGTGAGTGAGCTCGCGGCGGGGAGGGTTCGTCGGATCGACAAACATCGTCGAAGAGCGCCTTGCCGCAGATATACGCGTTCAACAAATGCCTTCCATCTCCGAGCTCTCTCGCGCTGCTTGAGGACTCGGATCTGGTTGCGAACATGAATCGCTCCGGCGACGAAAGGGGTCCGGCCAATGGTGAAAACCGGTTCGCGGTGGTAAATCATCATGCGCATAGTTTATAGTAGTTATAATAATTTCGCAACGCCGCGTTCTTGTGGATGCCTCAGTTTGCGATGGTCCTTCGCGGCTATGGCAACAACATCAATAGGTTACGGCGACATCAAATCTCATCCACAATAGCTCCGTGATGATCAATTTCGATACACTCCTGATTTTCGAGTTCTGCTCACCAGCTATTATTGCTTCAAAATCAATAATTTCGGCGAAATAGGCTAGTGCGACTTTGAGACCTTCGACAATCGAGGCACTTGGGAAGCGAGCGAGATAGACGATATAGCCCGTGAGGGTGGAGATTGCGGCGCCGCCGAATCAATGGAGATCGCGGGAGAGTTGTCACTACTCCAGGTCGGCAGCGATTGGAAAGCCCGGCCGTAGCGCCACCCCTTTTCAGTATTCGGCGAAGGGGAAAAACAAGGCGGCTGGCTGTGGTGTTAACGCTCACGATCAGCGCGTCTTTACCACGGCGGCGGCCCATGAAAGTAGAACGCGACGATGCGGGCGGTGTCGTAGAGCGTGTGGGTGATGATAGGCACCCATAGGTTGCGACCGGTGGCGAGGAAGACGAGCGCCATGCGATCGAGCCGATGAGCAACATGCCGAGCGGGTTCTGGTAGGCGTGCGCAAATCCGAACAGTGCCGCCTGGATCAGACATGCGATGGCCCATCCGGGTTTGCTCCCGCCGAAGAGCATGGCCAGCCGCTGAAATAGAAAGCCTCGGAATAGGTATTCTTCGCCAAAGCCCGCTCCGATGATGACGCCGCTGAGCTGATAAAGTGTCAGCTCGAGGTTGCCCTTGAATGGCGCGAACGCGCTCAGGTCACGGCGAAATCCGGCGCGTTCCAGCAGATACACGGCGATGAAAAGCACTGCTGCGACCGTCACGCCCAGGAGAATCGACTGCAGCCAGGTGTGTGGCTTCTTCAATCCGATGGCGGCAAGACTGTCGCCGCGCAATCGCAACCAGAACCAGATGAACAGGAAGCAGACACACTTCGCGAGTGTCGAAACGACGATGCCGATGCGGAAGTCGTCGGGCAGCGGAATCGCATTCGTCCCAGCGTCCAGCACGAAGTAGACCAGCGCGATGACGGCGATATCGATCAGGTAAAGGAGCCGGCGCATCGGAAAGTTCGTTATTCTGGGGCTGTCATGGGAAAGCTACTGCGGATCTTCGGCTTCCCCGCATCGCGTGACCAGTGCGTCATTGTTCTGGCGCGCGAGTTCGTCTGCGTAGGCATCGACGAGCCGCCGTTTATCCGGCGAACTGGGAAAAAGCAAGGTATACGCTGAACGCGCCGCCTAACAGTTATCAGTCGTTGGTTATTGGGAAGCAGCGCTTGAGGAAATGTTGGCAGCTGCTGAGGATGCAAGGGAGTCTCGTCAGGTTGCGAGCAAGCTAATATCCATCTGATAAAACCTGAAGGTATTCTCTTGTCCGCCGCAATCGGCAGCTACTAGTTGGTAACGATCCAGAACATCGTTGATAAAGTCAGCCCGTTCAGCCTCGGGTAAGCGGTTCGTCCATGCAACGCAACCGACCGCGCAGAAAATGGAAAATGCCGCCCGTGAGCTAAAATCCCACGCGTGATCTTTGGTAGAAACTCGTAGGACGCGGAAGCCATTGCACTCCGCAACAGCTGCATACTCTTCCGATGTCAGACGCAGGTAAGGATCGCGAAAATCATGGAAGTACGCGCTCCATCTCGATGTTCGACGTGTCTCTTCGACCATTTTTTCTAAGCTTTTGCGCGTGCCTGCCGGCACAAGACGAAGTTGCGCTTTACCACCGGAAATTAAGGCGGAGTGGATGGAGCTTAGCGCCGCCTCCTGCTCGGGAACCCAGTGCAGCGCATTAAAAGAAACCACAAGATCAAAGTCGTTTTGGAAGGGCAAACTGCGAGCATCCGCCACCTGAAATCGGAGGTTAGGCCGCGCTGACGAATCGTGGTGGCTTTGCGCGAAGCGAATCATGTCTCGTGAAGGATCCACACCCACGACTGAGCCTCTCGGGGCGCGAGAGGCGATTTCCGCTGTGATCTTTCCATCGCCGCATCCGACATCAAGAATCCGCTCCGAGCCGTTGAGATCGAGCAGAGCAAGTACCTCCTGAGCCATCGCTTCCTGGAGCGACGATCGGCGCGAGTACTCGGCAGCGTTCCATTCAGTCATGTGTTGTAATCAGGAATGCCAAAAGCTATCCGGCGTCCACCTGAGTTTTCAATAATTCATCGTTCTACTCGGCGAGTCGCAGGAACGCGCGTAGCTGATCTTTAGGTCGTTGCGACGCAATTTTCTCAATCCACCGTGCTCCTCAAACCGCCGAAAAGTGAGGACTAACCCCCTTTCACTGCCCATTCTTCTGTCTCAAAAAATCAGGACACACCCCGCCTTCGCCGCTAAATTGGACACGGAAATGGGCGACACCCTCCATGCGCAAAGAAAAATTCAAACCTAACTTCAAGAGCAATCCCTCAATCCCCAATCGAGATACATCGCGGACGGAGAACGTTTCTGCAAAACAGCGCAAACAACTGGCTCACCACGCGCCAGTGCGACGAGCGGCAAGCAAAGCCCGCGGATAACCTGCGGGATCGCCTCGTACTTGTGCAAGAAGTGAGGATTGACCCCTTTTGCTTCCTACATCGCTTGAGCTCAAGCTTGGTCTCTAAGCTAGTCGCGAACTGTCAAAGAATTTAGACTCAACCCAATTTTCTCCGGCGAACGCGATCAATCCCGCGCTCCGGGAGCTCTGGTGTGCTGCTCTTCTTTTGGTGGCGACGGCTCAGCGAGCCGTGTGCTTGACTACTATTTCGTGGCGACCTGCGTCGTTTGTTGTTTTAGCTGCACCTGATCGTTCACCTTCTGGAGACCGGCGCTGAGGGATTCGATCTGCTTCTGCTGTTTTGCGACTCTTGCCAGAAATTAACCTCGCGAATAGAGGTGATTTTTCGATCCGATTCTGTTACAAGGGAGTCAGAACCCAAATTTCGACTGCGGGATGCTCGATCTTACCGAAAAATACAGGCTGGAGTACGTAGAGGCTGCTAATCTCCGTCGACATTATAGTGTGCTCCGGTCTGGTTTGACGACGTTTTGTATGACCGGTGCGCTCGCTGCCTTCGCCGGCTACTTTTCTCAGACGTTGCGACCTTCGTTTCTTGCCTTTGCCGGCATTTTTATGTTGCTTGCCGCTGCGATAGCGTGGGTGGTCTTCTCTTATCGGTTTGAGAGAGCGAACCTTTATCTGCGCGAATTGTGGGCCTGGTTTGACGGAACCAGTCAGAATACTCCGGCCCGATTCGACGACTTT
>QHNU01000199.1 GCA_003218525.1 Verrucomicrobiota bacterium | reverse complement strand
GTACTTTGGAAGCGCGATGACTGGTTATCCAGCAAAGCTGAACAAAATCATCCACCTGTTCGAGATCTTGCCCGAAGACGAGCGGCGGGAAACACTGGTCTCGTACGCCGATGCGGCCAGGAAACAGGAGCCGCGCGCCGATGAGCAATTCGATTTGCAGGATATTCGCAAGGATGAAGAGTGCGCCGACACAGTGGGGGTGTATCTCCATGTCGATGAAGAGGGGAAAGCTCATATCCGGATGACGCTCGGCCCTGAGGTTCAGACGTTAACCCGCGCCATGACCGCGATTCTTTGCAAGGGACTCGAAGGCACGACTCCGCAGGAAATTCTCGATCTGCCGAGCGATTTCGTGACGCGTATCGTCGGTTCGGAGCTGGTGCGCGTGCGCAGCCAGACCATTTATTACGTGCTGACCAGGATCAAAGGCATTTGCAAAGTTTATCTCGACCGGCAGCGAATGGCTCAGGTGGCGTAGCGCTACTTCGCTCGTGACCTCGAGTTAATTTCGCCTAAAGTTCGCGCCGCGCAGATGCCGCGGAACAACGAGCTCAAAAAAATTTTGCTCATCGGGTCCGGTCCAATCGTGATCGGACAAGGCTGCGAATTTGATTATTCCGGGGTGCAGGCCTGCAAAGCCCTGCGCGAGGAAGGCTATCAGATCGTGCTGGTGAACTCGAATCCGGCAACCATCATGACAGATCCCGAGTTTGCCGATCGCACTTATATCGAGCCGATCACGGCCGAAGTGATCGAAGCAATTATCGAACGCGAAAAGCCGGACGCAATTCTACCGACAATGGGCGGCCAGACCGCTCTTAATGCGGCGATGGAACTTTATCGAAATGGGGCACTCTCGCGGCACTCCGTGAAGCTGATCGGAGCCAGCGCTCAGGCAATCGCGAAAGGCGAAGACCGCGAGCTTTTCAAGGAAGCGATGCTGCGGATCGGGCTGGCGGTTCCCCGCTCGGGAGTTGCCCATTCGTGGGCGGACGCGGACAAAATCGCGGACGACATCGGAACATTCCCACTCATCATCCGGCCTGCTTTCACGTTGGGTGGTAGCGGCGGTGGGATCGCTTACAACCGGGAAGAGCTCGAAGAGATCGCCGAACGCGGCCTTGCGATGTCGCCCGTGAACGAGGTCCTGATCGAGGAATCGCTGGTCGGTTGGAAGGAGTTCGAGATGGAAGTGATGCGGGATCGTGCCGACAACTGCGTCGTCGTTTGCTCGATCGAGAATTTTGATCCTATGGGCGTGCATACGGGCGACTCCATCACCGTCGCCCCGGTCCAAACCTTGAGCGACAAAGAATACCAGATGATGCGAGATGCGGCCTTTGCCGTGATCCGCGAGATCGGGGTCGAGACCGGCGGCTCGAACATTCAGTTCGCGGTCAATCCGGAGAACGGCCGAATGGTGGTAATCGAGATGAATCCACGCGTCTCGCGATCGAGTGCGCTCGCCTCGAAAGCGACTGGGTTTCCGATTGCAAAGATCGCAGCGAAGCTCGCCGTCGGCTACACGCTGGACGAGATCAAGAACGATATTACCCGCGAAACCCCCGCTTCATTCGAGCCGACGATTGATTATTGCGTGGTTAAGGTTCCGCGTTTCACTTTCGAAAAATTTCCGCAGGCCGATGCAACTCTGACCACGCAAATGAAAAGTGTCGGGGAAGCAATGGCCATCGGCCGCACCTTTAAGGAGGCGTTGCAAAAAGCACTTCGCTCGCTCGAGACCAGACGATTCGGGTTAATTGGCGACGGAAATGACAAACAGGTAGACGCTGAGATGCTGCGTCTGAAGCTCGCGGTCCCCAATGCCGAGCGCATCTTCTTTATCGGACAGGCCTTTGAGGCCGGGATATCGATCGACGAGATCTACGATCTAACAAAGATCGATCGTTGGTTTTTGCGCAACGTAGAGCAGATCGTGGGCGAAGCGCGGCGTCTATCGGTATGCCTGCCGCGACGGAAGTCAGGCCTCTCGCCTGACACTTCGCCTTTACTGACAGACGAGATGTCCGCTTTCCGCGGGTTTGACGAGCGCGGCGAGGTGGAAATTACGCGACGGCATCTGCCTCATTGGGAACAGCGCGGTGCGACTTATTTCATCACGTTCCGTCTGGCGGATGCCGTCCCGCAAACGCTCTTGCACGAATGGGAGGAAGAGCAACGCAGTTGGCTAAAGCAGAATCCCCAGCCGTGGACCGATCATCAGCGCTCCACTTACGAAGAGCGCTTTGTCGAACCGCGCCAACGGTGGCTCGACCAGGGCGCCGGTTCCTGCCTTTTGGGCGATGCGACTGCGGCAGAAATCGTGGCGAATGCCTTGCGGCATTTCGATTACGACCGCTACGTTTTGGACGCTTTCGTCGTGATGCCCAATCACGTGCATGCACTCGTAAAACCGCTCGATGGGCATGCGCTAAATGAAATTCTGCATTCATGGAAATCGTTCACGGCGCACGCGCTGAACAGACAGCAAAGGCAGGAAGGAGCGATCTGGATGGAAGAGAGTTTCGATCGCATTGTTCGAACCTGGGATGAACTGACCGCATACCGCGATTACATCATGCGGAATCCGCAGAGATCGGCTAAGGCGCGAACTGCAATCGTGGGCGCTCAGTTTGTGTTGCACTATGACCATGGTGACAATGCGTCAGGCGAGACGCCTAACTTCCGAAGCGCGCTAATCCGCGCAAAGAAGCTGGGCTTTTCTGATCGACAGCTCGCTGTTGCAAATGGCGTGGCCGAAAATGCCATTCGCGCCGAACGCATCGCCCAAAATGTCGTCCCCACTTACCGGCTGGTCGATACCTGCGCGGCGGAGTTCGAGGCTTACACGCCTTACTATTACTCGACTTATGGCACCGAGAATGAACGTCGCGACAGCGGCAAACGCAAAATCATCATTCTTGGCGGCGGACCCAACCGCATTGGCCAGGGAATTGAGTTCGATTATTGCTGCGTCCATGCTGCTTTCGCCCTGCGTGAGCTCGGGTTCGAAACAATCATGGTCAATTCCAATCCGGAGACGGTATCGACCGACTACGACACGAGCGACAAACTTTATTTCGAGCCGCTAACCCTAGAGGATGTCCTCAACATTTATGACCAGGAGAAACCCGAGGGCGTCGTGGTGCAGTTTGGCGGCCAGACGCCGCTCAATCTGGCGGCAGGATTGAAAGCCGCCGGTGTTCCGATTTTCGGTACGCAACCGGAAAGCATCGAGACGGCGGAGGACCGGAAACTTTTCGCGGCCATGCTCGATAAACTTGGCCTGCGTCAGACGCCGAGCGGGTCGGCGGTCAGCGTCGAGCAGGCGGTCGCCATCGCTAATCGAGTAGGTTATCCGGTTCTCGTTAGGCCATCCTTTGTTCTTGGCGGACGGGCGATGGAACTCGTCTATACCGAGGACGATCTGAGCCGCTACATGGAAAGCGCGATCGAGGTTTCACCGGATCGGCCGGTCCTGGTGGATCGATTTCTGGAGGACGCCATGGAAGTCGATGTGGATTGCATCAGTGACGGCGAGATCACGGTAATCGGAGGGATCATGGAGCATATCGAGCAGGCCGGTATCCATAGCGGCGACAGCGCCTGCGTTATCCCGACGTTTTCGTTTTCGAAAAAAGTGCTCGCCCAAATCTCTTCCGCAACCAAGGCCATGGCGCGCGAGCTCAACGTGCGCGGGCTCATGAATGTGCAATTCGCGGTGAAGGGGAAGGATGTTTACGTTCTGGAAGTGAATCCCCGCGCATCGCGCACGATCCCATTCGTAAGCAAGGCGATCGGTGTGCCACTCGCCAAACTGGCGGCGAAAGTGATGACTGGAAAAACGTTGCGCGAGCTCGGATTTACCAGCGAGATCGTGCCGAAACATTTTTCCGTGAAAGAAGCGGTCTTCCCGTTCCTCCGCTATCAAGGAAGGGATATCTCCCTCGGTCCGGAAATGAAGTCGACAGGGGAAGTCATGGGCATCGATGATGATTTGGGAATTGCCTATGCTAAATCCCAGATGGCTGCACCGCCGGCCCTACCGAAATCGGGCAACGTTTTCGTGAGTGTGCAGGATTCGGACAAAGCGTCAGTTATCTCCGTTGCGCGCGAGTTTGTCCGGCTCGGTTTCGGTATCATCGCGACCAGCGGCACCGCCGCCGCCCTGGCCAAGGGACGGGTGCCGGTGACACGCGTGTTCAAAATTCGCGAAGGGCGACCCAACGTCCTCGATCGTGTCAAAAATGGTGATATCAGTTTCATTATCAACACGCCCAGCGGCAAGATTCCACGTGAAGACGAAGTCACGATCCGCAACGCCGCGATTGCGCAAAAGATTCCGATCATGACAACGTTGCGCGCGGCGCAGGCCAGTGTGTATGGCATCCGATCGCTGCAAAAAAGCAAGGTCCGTGTGCGCACCTTGCAGGAGTATCACGCGGCAACTTCGTGACACCGCCGCGGGTTTGTGCCACTGATCGTTATGAAATTAATTTTGCCTCTCTTCCTTGCTGCCGCGGTTGCGGCCACGTTCGCTTTCGCTGAAGAAAAGGAACCGGTGAACACATCCAACGAAGTCGCCGTAATCAAAACCAACGAAGGGGAAATGGTCGTGCAGTTTTGGACCGACGCAGCGCCGAGCACGATTGAAAACTTTAAGAAACTGGCGCGCTCGGGTTTTTACGACGGGACAATTTTTCATCGCATCGTTAAGGGGTTCATGATTCAGGGCGGCGATCCGAATTCGAAAGACCCTGCGAAAGAGAACAGCTATGGACAGGGCGACCCGGGTTACAAAATCAAAGCCGAATTCAACGATCACTCACACGAGCGCGGCGTGACCTCGATGGCCCGTGGGCCCGATCCAGATTCTGCCGGTTCGCAATTCTTCATCTGCCTCGCGCCCGTCCGGCGGCTCGATGGGCAATACACCACGTTCGGCAAGCTGATCAAAGGCGCGGACGTCCTGGAAAAAATCGGCGAGATTCCAGTCACGCGAAATAGCGCGGGCGAGACGAGCAAGCCGACGAAACGGGTCGTGATCGAAAGCGTCAAGATCGTGCCGGCCGATTCCGTGAAATAATGAATTGTTGTAGTCGCTTCGCTCTGCGAAGCGCGGCGCTGATTTCGTAAACATCCCCGCGCCGCGCCGTCCAGAGGTCGACGGCGACAGCTCCAACGATCGATTCTCATTAATGGCTAAACCGGACAAGACAAAAATCGCGCTCATCCAGATGCGATGCGCCGCGGAAC
>QHNU01000016.1 GCA_003218525.1 Verrucomicrobiota bacterium | reverse complement strand
ATGAACGTCCGAAACATTGGAGAAGCCACGGCGTGGTTCGAAATTTTGCAAACAACGAAGCGCACGCAGACCGCGATGATGACGCTGAAACCAGGTCGGTCAACTCAGCGAGCGCGCAATCGCGTTCTCCACGATCGCGTTCGCTTCATGCAGAGCGGAATTCCAATTCGGATCGAGCGCGAACGATCGGCCGATCATCTTGCGCGTTTCCTCGTAATCCTCGGCGCCGACAATGCGCAATCGGTAATGCTTTGGGGCAACGATCCCAGGCAAATCAGCCTTTGCCAAATCCCAGCAAAAACTTGCCCATGTCATTATGTTCATGTTGATCTCGGCGGGCCCAATCGCTTCGCGCCATGACTGCGCCCGGGGCCCGATCGGCGCGATTTTACCCGGCTTCTTACATCGCTCGGGATGCCTTCAACGTCGAATGAAATGAATGATACATTTCACGATGTTGTGCCGTCCCTCGGCGAAGTACCGGTTTTAGATTCGCGAGATCCGCGATATTGACAATCTGATCGACGCTAAGAGCAAACGCGCTCATTGGATCGTTGGTGGCGAAACGATGGGTCAGGAGCACAACAAAATGTTCCCGGCGATTGGCGCCGGGGTGAATCCCGAGTTCTCTCAGTACTGGATTCGTGCCGAGGGTCGAGCCCCTGAAATTCTCGTAAACGACCACCACATGATAGGAGTAGGCGCGCAGTTTTAGCAGCACGTCTTCTTCAGTCGTACTGAGGTTAACTTTATAATTCAGGTCGATTAACTGCGGCACAACCGTCTTCTGATATTGCTCGTGATCGACGCAAACGAGAGCGGTATCATCGCCGACATCGAATAACGCGGAATCGGTTTCGTTTTCCATGATTAACGGAATGCCGGTGTCTGGACGTCGAGGCGAAGGCCGGAATCGAGCTCGGTGTCTGCACCACGCACCTTTTGAATCAGATCGATTCCCCGAGTAATACGCCCCTTACGCGTGGCGAAGAGACGCGCCGTTTCTTCCGTGATCAAATCGTTTTCGTAGGCCGCCAGGATTGACTGATCGAACGTCATCCAGCCAAGCTGTGAACTGGCCTCGATGATCTCGTAGAAACTGCGATGCTCGCCTTCGCCGATCGCGATTGCCTCCTTGGTTCGCAAGTTGTTACCCATGATTTCGGTAAGCAATTGTCGGCCGCCGCTGACTTTCGGCGCGAGCCGCTGGCTGATGACATAGCGGAGCATATCGGACAATCTCAGTCGCAATTGTTGTTCTTCACCGATTGAGAAAAGACCGAGGATTCGGTTGATCGATTGTCCAGCATCGACAGTATGAAGGGTGCTGAGCACCAAGTGCCCCGTTTCCGCGGCAGTCAGGGCCACCTCGACTGTAGCGCGATCGCGCATTTCACCTACAAGAATGACTTTGGGAGCCTGACGCAGTGCTGCGCGGAGCCCGTTCGGATAACTGTCAAAGTCCTGGCCGAGTTCGCGCTGATTAAACGTGGCTTTGCGCGTTGGATGAACGAATTCGATGGGATCTTCCAGCGTCACAATGTGCACCGGTTGTGTTTCGTTAATCTCGTTGAGCAGCGCTGCCAGGGTGGTCGTTTTGCCGCTGCCAGTTGCACCCGTGACCAGAACCAATCCGGTTTTCTCTCGTGCGACTTCTCTTAAGATTTGGGGCAACTGCAACCCCTCGAGGGTGGGAACGTTGGCTTCGAGCCTGCGCAGGACGATGGCAAAGTTTCCTTGCTGTCGAAAAATATTGACGCGAAATCGCGCCTCCTCGCTTAAGGAGTAGCTCGAGTCGCAGGAGCCAGCGGTGAAGTAATCATGGAGCAGACGTGGATTGCCTTGCATTAACGCGAGCCCGATCTGCTCTGTCTGATACGGCGTGAGGGATTCAATTGGGGGGTCGGTTAACACGGGCTTTAGTTCACCGAACGCCTCCACCTGGAGCGGATGGCCAACCGAAAAATTGAGGTCCGAGATGCCATCGAAGCTTTTCAGCATCGCGGAAAGAATTCTGTCCAGCTCCGGTAACCGCATGTTACTCCTCAGTCCAATCTTCCGGCGGATTCTTCAGAAATGCCCGGAATTTCTTCTTGTCGATGGCCTTGTCGTAGGCTTCCTCGGGCGAAATCCGGGCGTGACGCAGATGCTCCATGATCGCGTCATCGAGGGGCTGGTTGCCTTTCTTTTTGCCGACTTGAATCATCCCCGGGATTTGATGCGTTTTCGCTTCGCGAACGAGGTTGGCAATGGCCATATCGACGACCAGAATTTCCAATGCCGCTACCCGTCCCGGCGTGTCGATCCGTTTGAAGAGATTTTGCGCGATAACACCTTTGAGCGATTCAGCCAGCGTGGCCCGGATCTGGTTTTGCTGATTGGTCGGGAAAACATCGATGATGCGATCAACCGCTTTCGACGCACTCGAGGTATGTAGCGTTCCGAAGACGAGGTGCCCGGTTGCAGCGGCGGTTAACGCCAGCTCGATGGTCTCCAAATCGCGCATTTCGCCGACCAGCAGGATGTCCGGGTCTTCTCGCAAGGCGCCGCGGAGCGCATTAGCAAATGAACGCGTGTGGACTCCTACCTCACGATGTTGAACAAGGCAGTTTTGGCTACGGTGAACAAACTCAATCGGATCTTCCACCGTGATAATGTGGTCGTGACGTTGGAGATTGGCGTAATCCATCATCGCGGCGAGGGTCGTCGATTTGCCCGATCCGGTAGGGCCGGTCACGAGCACGAGGCCTTTTTTTAGCAGCGGAAATTTTTTTAAGACCGCGGGCAGGCTGAGATCGTCCACTGTCATGACCTTGGATGGAATCAATCGGAACACGGCGGAGATGCCGTATTTTTGCTGAAAGAAATTGGCGCGGTATCGCGCAACGCCGGGAACCTCGTAACCGAAGTCGATGTCGAGAGTCTCTTCAAATAGCTTGATCTTGGCTTCCGGCGCAATTTCGTAGACCATCGCCTTGAGTTCATCATTCTGGAGTGCCGGATAATCGACCCGAACAAGGTCGCCGTTGATTCGCAACATCGGCGGGTTGTTAGTTGAGAGGTGCAAGTCGGACGCCTTTTGTTCCGACATCAATTTAAAAAAAGCGTCGATGCGGGCCATGCGATCTAGCTTTGCAGAGCTAAATTGATGCCACTACTGAACGTTTACCCCGAGGGAAAACGGGCGTGTTTTTCTGCAATTTCAGTAGTTCGCTGGGGCCGGACTCTATCGATTGCTCGCCAAAATCAGTCGCTGGAGGCGCGACTTCGGACCTCGGAGTTGACCAGCACAAGCGCCCGAATTGGTTGGGTACGAGCTTTTCGATGTAGCGCTCGTCCTGATTGAGCGTTGGTCTACGTTTGATCGGTGTCCTTTACGCACGCCCAGCAAACGCCACCAATGACGGCGAAAAAGGCGAGAGCAAAGAAACCGAGTGGCAGTATAGATTCTATGGTAATTCAAAAAGCACGCTCCGTGCCGCTCCCTCCGAGGCCGTCAGCGCTATTCGGGATTTTTTTTACTTCCCAAGCGCCTGTCGTAATTGGGCTTTTGCCGCCTCGATATCTTTCGGCGTTGCGTTCGAAAGCAAAATCCCGCGTAATTTTTCGCCCTGATAATAACGAGCGCTGAATTTCTTCTTTGCATGCGACCCTCTCAGATCGACGCGCGTTGGCTGCAGCGTGAAATCCCCGATAAAATCCAAGCGCAAATCAAACATTTCCGTCCAAAAATATGGGAGTTGCTCGTAACGTATCCGTTTCTTTCCAGTCATGTTTGCGCCGGCGACAAGTCCCTGCGCCCGCGAATTTTCCCAGTGTGTTTGCCGTCGCATACCACCCATCAGCCGGTCCGGATAAAACGCGAGATCGCCAATCGCATAGATTCCTTTCTCCTCGGTCTCCAGATATTCGGTAACCGGCGAGCCGAGCGGTCCCGATAGCGGAGTATTGCGCACGAGATCGAGATTCGGCTCAGCGCCGCATGCAACGACAGCCAGCCCAGCAGCGACGCGATTTCCGCTCTTGGTCTGGACATTGCGCAAAACCGTCTTGCCTTCGAAACCGTTCAAACTTTCGTCCATCAGCAGGATCACCCCGTTCTTGGCAAAATAGCCAGTCAACCACGCCCCTGTTTCTGGATCGAGATAGCGATTCAAGAGCATCGAGTGGCGGTGCATGATACTCACCTTCAGTTTTGTTCGTCGCAGACTCGCGGCGGTTTCACAGGCCAGTAGGCCGCCCCCGACCACCATCACGTTCTTTTCGTGTTCGGCCATTTCTCTCAGTGCAAATCCGTCGCGCATTGTGCGCAGATAAATCACATTGCCGAGCCCCACGCCCGCGACGGGCGGCCGAACCGGGCGGCTGCCCATGGCCAGGCACGCTTTCTTGAATTCAATGCTCTCGCCGTTTCCGAGGACCGCCACTCGCCGGTCGATGTTGAGCTGCGTTACCACGGTGGCGAATCGGGCGTCGATCTTATGCGCTCGATACCAATTTTCGTCCAGATGTGCCAGCTTCTTAGGCACCACCTTTTTTTCGCGCAGAAATGTCTTCGAAAGCAGCCAGCGTTTGTATGGTGGCAAAGACTCCGCCCCAACCAAGGTCAGGGTGCTGCGTTTGTCGTGCTTTCGAATTGCTTCACAAACGCTCGCCCCCCCGATCCCGGCGCCGATGACAAGATAGTCGCGCTGAATCATGTACGAATTTTCGACGATAGAAAAAGCTTCGGCGCGCTGGCGAGGGAAAAATTCAATTCGGCGATTTCTCTCATCTCCGGCTTGTAGCTGCCGCTGTCCTCAGCGGCAGTGGCCTCAAAGGACGGCGCGACAAATCGCCACGGATGCCACTACACCAACGAGGTCCGCGAGCAGACCAGCCGGAATCGCGTGGCGCGTCTGCTTTACCCCGACTGAGCCGAAATAAACCGCCGCCACGTAAAAGGTGGTCTCGGTGCTTCCATAAATCGTCGCTGCCATCAGACTCACGATATTGTCCGGCCCGAGTCGATGGACGATATCCGCCAGCAAGGCGAGCGTCGCACTTCCGCTTAAAGGGCGCATCAGCGCGAGCGGCAGGAGATCCGGGGGAAAATGGAGTGGCGCCAGCACCGGCGTTAATAATCGGGTGAGCAAATCGATACCACCGGCACCTTTAAACATCCCTATCGCCACCAGCATGGCCACCAGAAACGGAATGATCCGAAGAATGACGTTAAAGCCTTCCTTAGCACCTTCGACAAATTCCTCATAAACCTTCACCCCGCGCGTAGACGCGTAGACTGGGAAAAAACTGAGGAGAAATGGAATTGCCAGGAGCGAAAGGGCGTTGACGCTGCGGATGAAAAGATTTGCGTCACTTGCAATCGGCCGGCTGAAAAGTTGCGGCCAGACCATGCGCACAAAGACCAGCGCAAAAAAAAGCAGCAGCGCAATGGTCGCGGTCAAACCCAGCCACGAAGCTCGGTGTGGCACAACTGGAAGCTCCGGTGTTGCCAGCACCACAGCGGCTTCGGGCGCCGTCGGCTCCCTGCTCGCGGCCGTTTCCATCTGAGTTCTGACCGCGAACCACGGAAACTTTTCGAGAGTCTTCACTCCGATAATGGCGGCCGTCGCCGCGCATAAGGTGGCGAGCAAGGCCGTGCCGACGATCGCCGTCGGTCTGGTAGAGCCCGCCGCGACCAGAATCGCGATCGCTGTCGTCGGGATTAACTGCACTGAGGCCGTGTTGATGGCGAGGAACGTACACATCGCATTGGTCGCGATCCCTGGATGTGGATTGAGTGCTTCCAGATCGCGCATCGCGCGCAAACCGAGTGGCGTTGCGGCGTTGCCCAAGCCGAGCATGTTCGCAGCCATGTTCATCAGCATCGTCCCCATCGCCGGATGATCGTCCGGCACATCAGGAAACAGCCGTTGCATCACCGGGCGCAAGGCGCGCGCAATTTTTTGGACCAGCCCAGCGCGCTCGGCCAAACGCATTACCCCCAGCCATAGCGCCATGACGCCAATCAGTCCAAGCGCAATGGTGACGGCCGTTTTTGCGCCGTCGAACGCGCCATCTGTTAACTCTTTCCAACGATCGTTCCAGCCGCTGATGGCCACGGCCAGAAGGACGAGCGCGAGCCAAATGTAGTTCAACACGGCAAATGTTTAGCGCGGATGTCGCCCGACGCCCTCACCGATCTTTTCACCTAACATTGTCGCAGCGAGCCGCATGGCCTCCTCGCTTTGGCCGCCGAGCATACGAGCAATTTCTTCCCGCCTTGTTTTGCCGCTGAGTTCGCGCAGCTGCGAGAACGTTCGGCCCTTTAAAACCTCTTTTGTCACGACGAAGTGCGAGCTCGCTGCCGCCGCGACCTGCGGTAAATGGGTGATGCAAAGCACTTGGTGCTGTGCGCCAAGTTCTCGCATTCGCCTGCCGACCGAATGCGCAATTTCGCCGCCCACGTTCGCGTCAATCTCGTCAAAGACGAGCAATGGCACCGAGTCCTGGGCGGCAAGCGCAGATTTGATTGCGAGCATTAAACGCGAGATCTCGCCGCTGGACGCGATCGCGCGCAGCGGCTTCAACGGCTCGCCCGGATTTGGCGAAAAAAGCAATTCGATCGCATCCCACCCGGACGAGCGCGGATTTTCCAGGTCACGCAATTGCGCCTCGAATTCCGATCGCTTGAATCCGAGATCGCGCAGATTCTCACCAACCACTTGGGAAAGCTTGGGAGCAGCCCTGGCACGTAATTTCCGCAGCGCCTCGCCAGCCTTTTTCAATTCTGCGCGTTGCCGTTCAATTTCCGAAGCCAGCTGCAGCAACTCTTCGTCGCGGCCTTCGATTTTACGTATTCGTTCGGCGGCGCGCTCTCCAAATGCGATGATCTCTGGAATCGTTCCGCCGTATTTGCGTTTCAACGTTTCGAACAGCGAAACCCGCTCTTCAAGTGCGGCTAGCTGCACCGGATCAAGGTCGAGATTCTCCGCGTAACGACTCAATTCGCGCGCGATTTCAGTGAGTTCGATAACCGCCGCTTGATGGGCCTTCACCGTCGTCACCATCGCGGGATCCAATATTTCTAGCTCGTGTAAGAGCCTCTGCGTTTCACCTAATTGGCTCAGGATTGCATCATCCGCCTCTGACAACCGCGTCGCTGCGGCCGACGCGATTTCGATTAAACGCTTACTATTACTTGCTCGCCGATAGCGGGCTTCGATTTCGGCTTCTTCCTCTGAGTCTAATTTGGCCGCCGTGATCTCGTTGATCTGATGCCGCAGCAAATCGAGCTCTTGTTCGCGGGCCGCTTCGGCGGTGTTCAGCGCCGCGTGCTCTTCTTCGAGTGCGCGCAGGAGCCGGTAAATTGTTGCGAACCTCTCCCGCGCAGGTTTCGCGTCAGCGAAGGCATCAACCAGGTCCAGCTGCCGGTCTGGCGAAAGAAGCGATTGGTGGTCGTGCGGTCCGTGCAGATCCACTAAGTCGTCGCCGAGGCTCTTCAAATTTGCGAGTATTGTCGGCGAACCGTTGATGAATTGCCGGTTCACGCCGGAAACTGACAAACTGCGCTTCAAAATCAGATCGTTATCGCACGCCTCGACGCCGGCTTCCTCCAAGCGCGCATTCAATCTTTCCAAGTCATCGCCGTTAAACACCGCCTCGACTGTGCCGGTGTCCGCGCCGGTGCGAATAAGCGATTTATCGGCACGTTCGCCGAGCAAAAGTTGCAGCGCTCCAATAACGATCGATTTGCCAGCACCCGTCTCGCCAGTGATGGCAGTGAAACCCGGTGCCAGCTTCCACTCGAGATCCTCGACCAGGGCGACGTTCTTAATTCGCAACAAATTCAGAGTCGTGGCCATGGGCGACAGTTGAGAGTGTAAAGTGAAGAGTTGAGAGTTCGAGCTTGCCAACGCCATCCGCCAGCCTCAACTCCGAACTCGCACTCACTTTTCTTGGCACGGGTACTTCCCAGGGCGTCCCGATGATCGGCTGCGATTGCGCTGTTTGCCGTTCAGACGACCCGCGGGATAAACGCCTTCGCTCCTCCATCTATATTCAAACACCGGAAATGGCTTTTGTCGTTGACACCGGAACTGATTTTCGGACGCAGGCACTGCGGGAAAATATCCGACGCGTGGATGCCGTCGTTTTCACCCATTCACATACCGATCACATCATGGGTTTCGACGATCTGCGTCGCTTTTCCTGGAAACGTGGATCGATGCCGGTTTACGCCTCAGCAGAGACGATGACGGATTTGCGGCGCGTTTTTAAATTTGCATTTGAAGCGACAAATCCGTTTCCCGGCTATTTGAAACCGGAGCCGCACGTTGTGAGCGGCTCGTTTCTTCTGGGCAAGACGCAGCTTACGCCTTTGCCGGTTCCGCATGGCGACTCCGAGGTGAGCGGATATCTCTTCACCCGAGGCGATCGCAATCTCATAGCTTATCTCAGCGATTGCAGCGCGATCCCGGACAAAATCGCGCAAAAAATTTCCGGTGTGGAGTGTCTGATTATCGATGCGCTGCGGGAAAAACCGCATCCGACTCATTTGAGTGTCGGACAAGCCCTTGAGGTCGCCGGCCGGATAAAACCGGCACAGACATACTTCACTCACATCGCGCACGAGCTCGCGCAGGCTTACGAGAAGCGGCTGCCCCCGCGCACCCGGATCGCTTACGACGGATTGAGACTGAGATTCTAGATGACAGGCGCTGCTTGCGGTCGTTTTCCGTTCTTGGGCGAGCCTGACGGAAGGATTCGGTATTCGGAGAGAGGCTAGCGAATGATGCCGCGCTCGGTCGTCTCGATAAAGTCGATGATTTGCGCGATCTCCGGGCAAGGCGCGATTTCGTTGCGGACGGCCTCCAGCGCCTGTTGGGTATTGAGTTTTGAACGATAAATCAGACGAAAGGCTTCCTTAATCGCTTTCACGCTTTCAGGCGCGAAACCATTGCGCTCGAGCCCCACCAAATTGACTCCACGAATTTCGGCAGGATTACCGTCCGCGATCATGAATGGTGGAACGTCCTGTACGATTTTGGAGCAACCGCCGGTGATGGCAAAGCGCCCGATACGGCAAAACTGATGAACTGCGGTCAGGCCACCCATGATCGCGTGATCGTCGATCCGAACGTGGCCGGCGAGCGTGCCGTTGTTCGAAAAGACAACAGCGTCCCCAACGATGCAATCGTGCCCGATATGGCTATAGGCGAGAAAATTTCCGCGGTCGGCAATCTGTGTTTTCCCATCGCTCTTGGTGCTGCGATTCACAGTCATAAATTCACGAAAAGTATTTTCGTCGCCGATTTCAAGATAAGTGGGTTCGCCTGCGTATTTTAAGTCCTGGGTCTGCTGTCCAATCGAGCAATAGGCGTAGAACTTGTTCCGGGCCCCGACCCGCACCGGGCCCATCAGCGTGACGTGATG
Source organism: Verrucomicrobiota bacterium (assembly GCA_003218525.1). Lineage (GTDB taxonomy): Bacteria > Verrucomicrobiota > Verrucomicrobiia > Chthoniobacterales > UBA10450 > AV69. The sequence continues at coordinate 709 of QHNU01000016.1, read as the reverse complement.
TTGTAGCCAACAGGATTGACCGACTTCGACATCGGGCCCGATTATGCAATAGGGACCAATAATCGTGCCGTTACCAAGTTGCGCAGTAGGATCGACAATTGCGGTCGGGTGAATCTCGACGTCGCTCATTTGTCGAGGAACGTGAACATGAGATCGCCCTCCGAAACGACGGCATCATTGACAACGCAACTGCAATGCGCTTTCGCCAGCCGATTGCTTCGTGCCTTGATCAGCTCGGCGTGAATGAAAAGCGTGTCGCCCGGAAACACCGGCTTGCGAAATTTCACTTCGTCCGCGCTCATGAAATAGCCGATGCGGCTTGCGCTCTTCGCCAGCTTCATCAGCAAAATACTCGCGACTTGGGCCATGGCTTCGACCTGGAGCACGCCCGGCATAACCGGATGACCAGGGAAATGGCCGGTAAAATAGGGTTCGTTGATGGTCACGGTTTTCATACCGGTGCATTTCGTTTCGCCGTCGAACCCCAGAATGCGATCGACCATTAAGAACGGAAATCGGTGGGGCAGAATTTCCATGACCTGAGTGATATCGAGACCACCTTCTCCGGGTGGAAATGACCGAGGAACAGATAAGGCCGCGATCTTGGCGTGTTCTTTAACGATCGCCCGTGCGAGTTCCGCGTTGATCCCATGCCCGGGCCGGACGGCGATGACGTGACCGCGGATGCGGGTGCCGACAAGCGCCAGGT
>QHNU01000015.1:17102-28037 GCA_003218525.1 Verrucomicrobiota bacterium | reverse complement strand
CTCGAAATTGCCCATGTCCTGTTCATCGACATCATCGGCTATTCCAAGCTTTCGATTAACGAACAGCACGCGGCGGTTGAGGAATTAAACCAGATTGTTCGCGCATCCGAGCAATTTCAACGAGCCGAAGGCGCGAGCCGTTTGCATAAAATCCCAACGGGCGACGGCATGGCCTTGGTTTTTTACACGAGTCCGGAAGCGCCGGTGCAATGCGCAGTGGAGATCAGCCGGGCGCTGAAGGAACATCCCCGCCTGCAAGTTCGAATGGGCGTGCACAGCGGCCCGGTCAATGAAGTCACTGATCTGAACGAACAAGCGAACATCGCAGGCGCGGGAGTCAACATCGCGCAGCGGGTAATGGATTGCGGCGACGCCGGACACATTCTCGTCTCCAAACATGTGGCTGATGATCTCGAGCAATACGAACACTGGCGGCGCCTGCTGCATGAGCTTGGCCCATATGAAGTGAAACATGGCGTCCGCATCGACATTGCGAACCTCTATTCGGAGGATGTTGGAAATCCGGAGTTGCCAAAAAAGCTTCAGGCGCTGAAGAAACATCGTATCCATGTGCGGTGGGCGGAGGCGATCATCGCGCTACTTGTGCTGGCCGCGGTTGCCGCCGCATTCCTCTACGTTTTGCGCAGGCCGACGCGCTCGCTACTCGGCATTGCCGAAAAAAGTATCGCAGTATTGCCCTTCGAGAATCTGAGCGAAGACAAAGCGAACGCCTACTTTGCTGATGGCATCCAGGATGAGATTTTGACGCGGTTATCGAAGATCTCGGATTTGAAGGTGATCTCGCGGACATCGACGCAGCATTACAAGAGCGCACCGGAAAATCTGCCCGACATCGCAAGGCAACTTGGCGTTGCCCACATCCTGGAAGGAAGCGTGCAGAAGAGCGGTGATGCCGTGCGTGTAAACGTGCAGTTGATTAAAGCTGCCAACGACTCCCACCTCTGGGCCGAGAGTGAAGTGGCCAAAGCCATCGCGGATCAATTGCGGGCAAAGCTGACCGGTCAGGAACAGGAAGTTCTCGCTTCGAAGCCCACAGATAACCTTCAGGCCTACGACGTCTACTTGCGTGGTTTGGTTTATACCCTGAAAACTGCAAGTACACCCGGCACCGCGTTGGCTGCGCAGAAATACCTGAGGGAAGCTGTTCGCCTGGATTCGAAGTTCGCCCTCTGTTGGGCGCGGTTATCTTTAGTAAATTCGCGTAGCTACATCACATTGAATCTTCAACCGACCGCTGCCCTTCGTGACGAGGCACGAGACGCGGCCGAAAAGGCCTTTAATCTTCAGCCCAACCTGGGTGAGGCGGTAATGGCAAAGGGATTTTACCACTACGCGTGCCTTAAAGATTACGAGACCGCGGCCCACTACTTTGAGCAAGCACGTCAGCTCATGCCTAACAGTAGCGAGATTGCCGCCTCACTCGCTTACGTGTCGCGGAGGCGCGGCGATTGGGAACGGAGCGAATCTCACTTCAATGAAGCCGAGCGGCTCGACCCGCGCAATGTGAACCTCCTCACACAACATGCATTGTTGTACAAGATTCTTCGCCGCTTCCCGGAAGCCCTTCGAAAGCTTGATCAGATTCTGGAGATAGCGCCGGGCGATGTTGACACGCTCGTGCAGAAGGCGGCCATTGCCCAAGCCGAGGGCGATCTGCGGCATGCATCAGCCCTCCTCACTCCGCTGCACCTCGGGGCTGACGATACCACCTCGTTAGAAACGCAAGTCTACCAAGCAATCCTGGAGCGCCGTCCGGCACAAATTATTCCTCGGCTAAGGGAAATACTCGCGACGCCTGATCCAGCCTTGGGTTTTTACAATGGCGAACTGCGCTTTTGGTTAGGCTGGGCGGAAGAAGTGTCTGGAGATCATTCGGCCGCGCAACAAACCTGGCGACAGGCACGCACTGAATTGGAGCCTTTCCTTCAACAACAACCGGATAATTACAACCTGATCGGGGATCTCGCGTTAACCAATATGTTCCTGGGTAACAAGGAAGCCGCGTTCGCATTGATCGAACAGGCCAAGGCCGCGGTTCCTCTGGAGAAAGACGCGTTGGATGGCCCCGTTCCGATTGAGATCCTCGCCCGCGTCGCGGCGCAAATGGGCGAACCCGATCTTGCCATCACCGCACTACAGAAAATCTTGTCAATGCCATACGAAGAGGCTTTAGCTGCGAGCGCTGGGCTGACTCCTGCGCTACTGCGGCTCGATCCGATGTTCGATCCGCTCCGCAACGATCCGCGCTTCCAAAAACTCGTCTCTGACTCGGCAAAGTAACACTTAAGCGAGCGGCTCATAGAGGAGTGTAACCTCATTTCCGGCTGATCCTTTGCCGCCGAAGGAACGCAGGATTATGGCTGCGCTTGCCGCTTATACTGCTCGAGCACGTCTTCCGCCATCATGAGCAGGCTCTGCGTTCCCCTTGAATGCCATTCATCGCTGTCAAAGTTTTTCTGGGTCTCATCATGAATAAGGCCGTGCGTCTCGGGCACAAAGGCTTCGATGACCTTCGGGCGGAGTAGCTGCAAGTTACGCCTAACCTCGATTGCAATGCCGGGTAGCTTGTTTGTTAAGGCGTTGCGAAGGAGCGCGTCGTCAAAACCCTCAGGCACTTCAATCGTTATGATGCAACCGTGATAATAGGCCATCCGGGAAACTCACGTATTGAATATCATTGGCAAAATAAAGCACCTAATGGGACGCAGCATGGTTCGAGGGCTGGAATACGCAAAAGCCAGCGAGTTTAGACGTAGACAATGGCCGCTACAAGTTTGCCGCCGAGACGGTGGCCGCTGCAGATGGGTCCGCTGAGGACACCGGACGCTACAACCGCTGTAGAGTGCAACGTCCTCACCGCATGTCATTCTACCGGGTTTCAGACCCGAATGATCCCTCGGCTTGCAATTCTTCAGGTGCCGGATAGGAAATCGGCATGAAGAGACGTTGGAATTGGCCGCTTTGGACCGGGTTTCTTTTGGCGCTTGCTGGTCTTTTCAGTTATGCGGTCTTTGCCCAATTTCCCATCACGCGGGATTTTCCGTGGGCGAATCTCTTGCTTTTTGCTTCTGGCGGAATCCTTCTTGTTCTCGGCCTAGGCCGCGCGTTTGGGCGACCGCAGGTTTACCGCGGCAAAATGTTCGGGCCGATATTGGCGGTGCTCAGTTTGCTTGCGTTCACTCTTTTCGATTACGGTGTTCTCTATGAGCTGCGACAAATGCCGGCCAGCGCGGGCGCGCCGCGCGTAGGCGAGAAGGTGACTGAGTTCACGTTGCCGGACCAGAACGGGAAAGCGGTCGCGCTAACTGATCTTCTTTCGAGTAGTGACGGTGCGGTGCTGATTTTTTATCGCGGTCATTGGTGACTACTGTGCAACTCCGAGTTGCGGAGTTTTCAGCAGCGACTTTCCGAGTTTGACAGCCGAGGTCTTCGAGTCGTGGCGATCAGCGTCGATCCACCGGAAGTTAGTAAGCGGCATTGTCAGAAGATGGGGTTTACTTATCCGTTTCTCTCTGATCCGAAAGCGGAAGTAGTGCGCCGCTTTGATTTGCTGCATCCTGGTGCTGGTCCCGGCGGCGCAGATATTTCGCGCCCGGCTGAATAATTCGGTGGGTCAATTTGACCGAGAACGCGGCAGTGCGCGCCGGACCTGAGCAGGTCCTGAAGGCCTTTGATCAAGGCAGCGCGCAAGCTGATCGTTAAGCGCCTCTATTCTGTCTGCGTTACTTTGTCGATGACCTTGTCGCCGCCGACCACAAGGTAATGGACCCGGACCCGGAGATTCTTCCTCAATCCCGGAGCTTGAACCGTTTGTCCATCCGCTCCCACGTAGCTGACGTTTCTGCCGAAGACGAAGTGGACCGGTTCACCAGACCCGGTATCCAGGACAAGGGAGCTATCGGGCGTGTATTCCGTAATCGTGCCCGTGCTTTCCATCGACGTGGCACCGACGCCGGCTGAGGGCGGGACTGTGCTCGTACTGGAGTTTTGCGCGTAGGCGACGATCGCCAGCGAAGCGCTAACGCATGCCATAAGAAGGATTGTTTTAATCATAATAGCTCACCCTTTACCTCAAGTAAGCGCTGGACCGAATGCAGTCGCTCTACCTATATCGTTACAACGGAGACCGGCGGGTGTAACATTTCCGAACACGCGCGCATTATCGGAATCGCCCGTTAAGGCGGAGGAGCAAACCACCCTGGATCCAAACCGAAAATGCGGACTGAGATGGGAATAGTTAGAGATTGACTCGATCGCTTCCCGCTCACTCGGCCTACGGCCTGCCCGTCTATGTCGCGGCTTCCCAAGCCACTCCATTCCTCGGCTTCGCTCGGAATGACAAAGTGCTCGGCCGCGAGAGAGCCGCCATAGCCGGACGTGGACCCGCAGCCCGCGATCGAACGTCTCCGCCAGGTGGGACTACTGGAGGTGGATCCCATTCCTCTTCGTTCGCGGTTCACCATCGACAAATGGAACATTCCCGTCATTGCGGTGCGGGCGCGGCTGTCCGGTCATAGCCAAGAGCCAACGAGTATTAGGTGAGCTTTTCGCGACCATGCGGCTGCATTAAATCCAGCTGGGGTCCGATTGGAACAAGTCGGGTCGGGTTAATCTCCTCGTGAGTTATGTAATAGTGGCGTTTGATGTGGTCGAAATTGACAGTATCAGCAATGCCGTCGTGTTGATACAAATCAGCAAGGTATCCTTGTAAATTCGGATAGTCGAGAATGCGCCGGAGGCTGCATTTGAAGTGAATGTAGTAAACGACATCGAAACGAATCAAAGTGCAAAAGAGCCGCCAGTCGGTCTCAACAATACGCCCACCGAATAAATAGCGATTTTTTGCGAGCCGCTGCTCAAGATGATCGAGGGCGTCAAATACCTGGCGGGCGGCAACTTCGTAGGGGCGCTGGCGCGTGGCGAAACCGGCCTTGTAAACGCCATTGTTGATCTTGTCGTAAATGTAATTGGAAAGCTTTGTCTGTTCGTTCTCGATATCTTTCGGAAAAAGGTCGACCTCGCGGTGCTGGGTCAGTGCTCGAAAGAAATTGTTAAACATCAGACAAATGTCGCCCTCGCAATTATTGACGATTCGTTTTGTCTCCTTGTCCCACAGCACGGGCACGGTGACGCGGCCATCAAAATTCGGATTGGTCGCTTGATAGGCTTCGCTCAAAAAATGAAAGCCGTTAACCGGATCGGTAGACGGAGGGACGACCTCCGTGTCGTCCCCAGCCGAGCCGGCGGACGATCCGCTCCCGGGGTTTCGGAACGCCCAGCCACGTTCGTCGCGGATCGGATCGACGACGGTCATTCCAATAGCCGCTTCCAAACCGAGCAATTTACGCGCGATAAGAGTGCGGCTTGCCCAAGGACAGGCTAACGAAACATATAAATGATATCGATTCGAAACTGGGGGATACGGCGTCGAGTGATCGGTTGAAATCCATTCCCGGAATGCGTCCTCTTGCCGTTCGAATTCGCCGGAGGCGGACTGCTCCTTGGGAAATTGCGCCATTTGCGAGTTTCGCATAGACTGCGGAAACGGCGAACAACTAATGGCACTCAGCGCGTTGTTCGGCAGATGTGATGTTAATCTTTTGGCGGACGCGACCGCTCGGTGCCTTTGCACTGGCGTTCGTAGAGAGCCAGACCCCGATCGGATATCCCGTGAGTTAGCTTAAGCTGGAGAAAATCACGCAGGAACTCATCCACCGGAACCCACCGACCGTTGACCTCGATCTGCTTCGTCCAGGCGCATATTTTGAGCAGACCACTTCGAAGTTTTTCGATCTCGGCGACGGCCTTTCGCAACTCTTCCTCGGTCTTCTTGCGATCAGTGATGTTTTTGATTTGTGCAATAAAGAAAAGTGGCGCGCTGTCATCGGCTCTGACCAATGAAACACTCAGATGGATCCAGACGATGAGACCGTTCTTGTGGAAATAGCGCTTCTCCATCTGGTAAGTCTCGATTTCGCCACGCAAAAGCCGGCCGGCATAATCCAGGTCGAGATTCAGATCGTCCGGATGAGTGATGTCTTGAAAGGTTCGCTTTAACAGCTCTTTCCCCGGGTAACCGGTAATTTCGCAGAGGGATCGATTGACCCGGAGAAATCGACCATTGGGAGCGACCAGTGCCATTCCGATAGCGGCAAATTCGAACGCGCTGCGAAAGAGCGCATCGGCTTCAAACCGATCGGTAGAAAGGGTCTCTCTCATCATCACCCGCTATTTTCGATACCACGTTTTGTGCCGCGAATCGGAAGAAGTGGAATTATCGCGAATGGTTGGGAACAACACGCGCCAAAAGCATGCGCTCCTGCCATTTTCCAGGTTAACTCACTGGCGCAGGTTGCGCGGCCCCTGGAGCCGGGGCGAGATCGCCCTCGTGATGAGTGTGGGCGCTGCGCAGGAATGGCACTCGATCGAGCACGTGTTCCTGGAACCACTCGAGCCAGAGATAAATGACCGGGGTAATGAAGAGAGTGACCATCTGGGAAAGGATGAGGCCGCCGACGATGACAAGGCCAAGCGGCCGGCGCGATGAGGCATCACTTCCGAACCCGATCGCGAGCGGCAGTGCGCCCATGAATGCAGAGAGCGTTGTCATCATAATCGGACGAAAACGTTCCATGCTGGCTTCGTGAATAGCGGAACGCAGATCCCAACCCTCGTCGATTCGTTGCAGGGCGAAGTCGACTACCATGATGCCGTTCTTCTTTACGATCCCGAGGAGCAGGAATAACCCGATGACGCTGTAAAGGGACAATGTCGATCCGAATAGCCAGAGCGTGAACAAACCGCCGACGACTGCGGGAACGATGGCGGGAAACAGGACTGTGATGGGATGAACGTAACTCTCATAAAGAATTCCGAGAATCACATACATGACGAAGATGGCGGAGATAAGCAGCAACGGCAGCGCGCGGAACAGCTGCCGGAAAACAAGGGCTTCGCCCTGAAAGGTGGCTTGCACGCCTGGATATTGCTGGCGCACTTGCGCGAAAGCGTTCTCGATAAAGGTGGTGGCGTCGCCGATGGCAACATTGGGCAGGAGGTTAAAATTGATCGTGACGCTGGTGAATTGATTGAAATGATTAACTGCCTGCGGACCTACAACCTGCTTTGTCGATGTGACGGCGCGAAGCGGGACAAGATTCGAAGCGACGCCGGTGGTGATACCTAGACCTAGGTTCGGGACGCTTCCTGAGCTTCCGCTTGATCCGGAACTGCTCGTTGCAGTTGTCGGATTGCTGGGGCCGGACGGATTGTTACCGCGGACGTAAAGATTGTCGAGATCCCCGGGAGTGGCGCGCTCATTATCCTTCACCTCAAGGATGACCTGGTATTGGTCGTCGGGCTGTTTGATTAAGTAAATGTAGTTTTGGGAATAAGCAGTCCGTAACAAGCTTTGGACAGCTGAAGTCGATACGCCGTAAGTGGCAGCGCGTTCACGGTCGATATCGACTGTTAGATTAGGTGTGTTGTTGTAGAAATCGGAGCGGACGGTAGCGAAGCCTTTAAAGCCGCGCAGCTTGGCCATGAGCTGGTCGGCCGCGCCATAGACATCATCCGGGACAATACCGCTGACGGTGTAAGCATATTGGCCTTGGGTCTGGTTAGTGACTCCGACATTGATTTGCAGGACTGGGTTGGGCTGCATGACCGCCGTCACTCCTGGAATAGTGCTGATCGATTTCTGCAACTGGACAATGCATTGATCGATTGGCGGCCGCTCTCCTTTCGGTTTGAGAAATGCGAAAATCAACGCCTGCGAACCGGCGGTGCGGCTGGAAAAACCGGCCAGGGTGAAGAATTGCGCAACGTTCGGATCGTCCTGCAACTTTTGATTCACCTGCTGCTGATAGGCACGCATTTGCGCGGGTGAAGAGCCTTCCTGGGCGATAAAAACACCTCGGATAAAACCGCTGTCGCCGGGCGGCAATAAGGTAAACGGAAGGTGGGTGAAGAAAAACCAAAGCCCGACTATGCAGGCAAGGATGATTGGAATGGTCAGCCAGGCCCGGTCGAGGAACTTATCCAAAGCTCGGCCGTAGCCGGCGATAACGCGCTTGATAAAATCTCCCGTCCACTTTTCCATCCGCGTCCGCTTGTGTCCGGCTTTTCGTTCTCCCAGGATTCGCGCGCACATCAGCGGCGTGAGAGTTAACGAGACCAATCCGGAAGCCAGAATGGCGACGATGATCGTGACGGAAAATTCGCGAAAGATGCGTCCTAACAGACCCGGTAAGAAGACAAGCGGAATAAATACCGCAGCAAGAGAGAGCGTCATCGACAGGATGGTGAAAGAAATTTCGCCGGCGCTATTATAAGTCGCCTTTAAAATGGATTCGCCGTGTTCGGCGCGGCGGACGACGTTCTCCAGGAATACGATCGCATCATCGACGAGAAATCCGATGGCCAGGGTCAGCGCCATCAAGGTCAAATTGTTGATCGAGTAGTCGAGCATGTACATCACAGCCACTGTGATGAAGAGGGAGAGGGGCAGCGCGACCGCCGGAATCAAGGTATCGGTGGCGCGACCGAGGAAGACGTAAATCACGAGCACCACGAGCACGAACGCGATAACGAGAGTCCATTGCACATCTGCGACGGAAGCGACGATGCTCTGCGACCGGTCAAATATCGGCAGCAGCGTGATCGAGCCCGGCAAGCTCGCACGTAACTCTGGAAACAACGCCTTGACAGATTTTGCGACCTCGACGGCATTCGCGCCCGCCTGCCGCGACACGGCGAGGACGACGACTGAACCGGGAGGATTGAAGCCGCGGGCCCAGAAGGTACGCGAGAGCCGCTCGTCTTGCACACTCTGCTGGACATCAGCCACGTCGCGCAAAAAAACCGGCGAACCGTCCCGGTTTCGCGCTACGATCAGGTTGCGATATCCTTCCGCCTGGTCGATCTGGCCGTTCGGAAGAAGAACAAAAGTGCGGTGCGGTCCGTCGAATTGGCCTGCGCCAGAATAGACGGTGCCGGCTCTAATGGCAGTGGCGAGATCGTCCATCGTTAAGCCGCGGGAGGCCAGCGCCGCCGGATCAGCCTTAATTCGGATCGCGCCTTGAACGCCATAAACGTTCACTTGGGAGACGCCAGGCAGAATGGCAATGCGCTGCTGCACCGCCGTGGAGGCGTACTTATATAGATCGCCGTCGGTCAGCGTATCGGACAGCAATCCGATCAGGTAGATCGCCTGGTCGTTGGGGTTTGTTTTTGTAAATGTTGGCGGGCTCGGCAAATCGACTGGCAATTTGCCCGTCGCACGCTGAATTGCTGCCTGCACGTCGGTCGCTGCATCCGTGATGCTCTTACTGAGATTAAACTGGAGCGTAAAACTGGTGTTACTCTGCGTGCTGGCACTGGTGATGATGTCCAGCCCGGGAATTTGGAGAAATTGTTTCTCGAGTGGCGTGGCGATGTTGTTCGCCATCGTCGTCGGGTTCGCGCCAGGATAGGAGCAGGTGACGTTGATGACCGGATAATCGACTGCTGGCAAATCGTTGACCGCCAGTTTTCCGTAGGTTGCCAGGCCAGCGACAATTGCAGAGAGGGTGAGCAACACCGTCATGACTGGTCTTCGGATGAATGGACCCGAGAGACCTGAGCCGGTGACGGCGATCAACTTTGCCTCAGGCGTTTTAGCAGATGGCGCCCGACCATGTTGGCCGTCAAACGCTCCCCGAGTGTCCGAATCGTTCGCCATGAATTATTGGCCGCGTAGTTCGCCCTGCACTTGATCGGCAGGATTCATCATTTGCGGGGAAACCTTTGCTCCCGGGGAAAGGGCAAGCTGTCCAGTTACAACGACGGTGTCGCCTGGTTGCACTCCCTCCTCGACCACCACCAAATCGCCATCCTGCCTTTGGCCCGGCTTGACCGGCCGTTGTTCGACGGTGCTGTCGGGTTTAACCACGAAAATAAATGGACCGCGTTGACTAATTTGCACCGCTTGCGCGGGCACCAGTTTGGCATCCTTCAAAATGTCGAGAATAAAGCGCACGCGCACAAATTCCCCCGGCCAAAGCAAACGGTCCGGATTCGGCGATATGCCACGCGCTTTCACGGTTCCGGAGCCCGGCTGCACGACGTTATCGATAAAATATAAATCTCCCGTTCGCGGCGGCTGGTCGTCATTCGGCGAATCGGTCTGCACCTTCATGTTTGGATTACCAAGATAACGGCGCATCAGTGCGACGTCCGTTTCGGCCACGGTGAAGTCGGTGTAAATTTGATCAAAGCGATCGATACTGAGCAACACGACTCCGCCAGCGTTTCCACCGGTGATGACGTTGCCCACATCGACTGTGCGCAATCCGGCGCGGCCGTCGATCGGCGAGCGGATGGTGCAGTAATCGAGATTCACTTGGGCGGCATCGACCGCCGCCTGCGCCGCTTGGACTTTGGCCTTGTCGTTATTGAATGTGCCTTGGGCGACATCCAAATCCTGCGGCGCGTTGACGCCACGGGCGCGCAGTGCCTGCTGACGTTTCAAAGTAATCTCGTCGAGCACGAGTTGGGCTTGGGCTTGGGCGAGCTGGCCTTTGGCTTGCTCCAATGCCGCTTGATAGGGGCGCGGATCGATGGTGAAGAGTAGATCCCCTTTTTTCACATCGGCCCCGTCCTGAAAATTGCGAGAAATGATCTGGCCGCTGACCTGTGCTTGCACTTTGACGCTTTCGACCGAGGCGCAGCTGCCGATCTCATTTAAATAGAGGGGAACGTCGCGAGTGATCACCTTTGCCACGACAACGAGGCGCGGTGGCGGAGTGGGCGAAACCCGATGGCGACTTGCACATGTCCGTAACGAAAAGGCAATGGCTACAAGTACAAGGATGCCGGCAACGACATAGACGCGCTTACGTCCGAATCGTCGTTCCAGATGCGTGACTTGCTCCC
>QHNU01000015.1:0-17090 GCA_003218525.1 Verrucomicrobiota bacterium | reverse complement strand
CGCATCGCAATGTTTACGTCTGCCAAAGTCGCCATCTTAGTTGTTTGTCTGCGCAATAGTTTTTCCGCCGTTTCGCACCATGGATGGTGCCCGCTCCGCTCGTTCACGGATCTGGTTCAAAACTCGCATGCAGGTTTGCAAGTCACGCAGGGAAACGTCCCTGATCAAGTGGTGCCGTAATTCGAGGGCCGTTGCACTAATTTGTCCAATAACGCGATAAGCGCGGCGTTCCAGATGCACGGTTTTGCAGCGGCGATCGCGCGGGGAATTTCTACGCGAGACCCATCCCTCCTGCTCGAGGCGATGCAACAGTGCGACCAGCGTCGGCTCTTCAATCCCAAGATGGGAAGCGATTTCCGCCTGCGTCAGAGCATGAGGCGTAAGGGAAAGAAGCAACAGAGTGCGCCATCTCGCCTGGCTCAAACCCATTGGGCGGAGTCGCTCATCGAGCTTTAGCCGCCAGGCCCGCGCCGTTCCGTGAAGCAGCGGTCCGAAGGTCTCGGGATCGAATTTCTTCATCGGGGAACGTGAAATCGTTAGGTAGCTAACGAACTAAGCAATTCGCATTCCGGGTCTTGTCAACCGTGCCTAGAACGAGCTGACGGCAAAGACAATGATTTCGTGATTGCGGTAATCTTTAATGCGCAGCACCAGTTGAGCTCGATGAGTTGACCAGTGGCTGGTCGTCTGGGCCTCGCGTTCATTCCGGGCCTGCACCAGGAAAAATCTCGTGTCCGGCGGTAATTCGTCGATCGTCCTGGCGTAGCGGATGGGCGCGTGGACGTAAAAAAGATAGGGCTGGTACTGGGGATCGACTGCGTAAAGGGGAGTGTTAGCGGGGACGACGGCATCGATCTGGCGGGCATGCTTTCTCACTTTTTCACGCGATTGCAGATGGGGCACGATCAGGAAGGCGTAGACCAGAAGTGCGAAACAGGTCAGCATTTCGCGCTGAAGCTTTTCCCTCCGAGCCAACTTGGCCAGCGCAGATTGTCGTGGGATAGCAACTCGCCAAACCACCATGCGACCGGACCAAGGGCGGGCATGGCGAAGCGCGGCAGAGCACCCGGTACGAGATTTATCGCGACGAATGGAACGAGAATCCCGACCAGCAACGCGCAATGAGATCGTCGAAGGCCTTCCGGCTCATCGGATTGCAACAGGGCAAGCGGCAACCACGGCAGGAAATAAGCAAGGCTGCGGGGAATATTCATTAACCACGAGGATAGCCGAAATCCTTCGCCCGAAATGCGGCCGCTAAATTCGCGCGACCAAAGGCGAGCGACATGTGATGAATTTGAAACCAAAACCACCGGGGCCGCCCAGGCTGCAAAAATTCCAAAGACGATAAGCAGCGCGGTGACATGCGCGCGGGTGGCGAGAAGCGATAATTTGCGATCGCTCCAGAGCAATGCGATGACCGGCCCGTAGAAAAAGAGGAGGTGTGGCAACGGACCTTTGGTCAACAGACCGAGTCCGAGAAAAATCGCGGGTGCAAGCCACAGGCGCAGTCCGTTTTTGCCCGCTCGATAAGCTGCAATCCAAAAAATGAAAGCCAGCGCAGTCAACGAGACGTAGAGCGCTTCGATTTCAATGAGCCGGCCTTTTTCGACGTTTGCGAAATTGACCAGCCAAACAAGGGCGGCGAAGAGTGATCCCAAGCTGCCCAGGCTTCCGCTGCCGACAGTTACAAAGGCGATTGCGACTGCCAAGACCGCGAAGACTGACGGTAAACGCGCTGTCCACTCGTTGCGCACGCCGGTTAATTTGAACGAAGCCGCGACCAGCCAGTTCACCAATGGTGGTTTCCTAAAATACGCTTCGCTTCCGACGTAGGGCACGAGAAAATTACCGCTCTGCAGCATAGTGATGGCGGGTAAGATGCGCCGCCCTTCTTCGCCTTTGATCTCGAGCGATCCCAGCGCCGGCAGGTAGATCGCTGCCCAGACCAGTAGGACGACATGAACGCGACGGCGCTGCCAAAATCGGGAGACAAAAATCTGCCGCCAACCTCGCTGCTCGGCTTCGACCTCGGTCATCACGCGATTCTCACAACCGCGGGAGGAGTTGCAATGGATTTCCCCCGGCCCGCTCGGTAAAAGACACCCCACCTTGACTGAACCAGTGGTTAAAATTACGTTACGCGCCTAGACCGTTCGGCCGCTAGGAGTGGGAGCTGGTGTCCCACTCTTTTTTGTCTGCCGGTCTCGATAGTTTTATGAACGCCGAATTTATTGCGATGCTGGATTACCTTGAGCGCGAGCGCGGGATTAAGCGCGAGATTTTGCTCGAGGCGGTCTCCAACGCGCTTCTTTCCGCATCGAAGAAGAGCGTGGGCGCTTCCCGGGAATTGCGCATCGATATTAATCCGAAGACCGGCGAAATCCGAGCTCTGGCGAGCTTGATCGTCGCGGAAAAGGTCACCAATCCACAGGACGAGATTTCCATCAACGCTGCAAGAAAGATAAAGCCGGACACGAACGTGGGCGACGTTGTGGAAGTGGAAGTAACGCCGAAGAATTTTGGGCGGATTGCCGCTCAGACGGCGAAGCAGGCGATGATGCAGCGAATTCGTCAGGTCGAGAAGGAAATGATTTACGAGGAGTTCAAGGATCGCGCTGGGGAAATTGTCAGCGGAACGGTGCGCCGCTTTGATCGCTCGGATGTGATCCTCGACCTTGGAAAATTCGAAGCCATTATGCCCCAGCGGGAACGCGTGGTGGTGGAGGATTACAACGTCGGGGACCGATTACGAGCCTACGTCGTCGCGGTGGACAATGGATTGCGCGGTCCGGAAATCATCGTTTCACGCAGTCATCCGAATTTCGTCCGGCGGCTTTTCGAGCTGGAAGTGAGCGAGATCGCGGATGGAACGGTGGAGATCCGCGGGATTGCGCGTGAAGCCGGCTATCGGACGAAGATTGCAGTTTGGAGCGCGAATGAAAAGGTGGATCCGGTTGGGGCTTGTGTCGGAATGCGCGGATCGCGTGTTAAAAATATCGTGCGTGAGCTGAACAACGAAAAGGTCGACATCATTCGCTGGAGCTCGGACCCGAAGGAATTTATTCTCGAAGCGCTCAAGCCGGCCAAGGTCAAGAACCTTACTTTCGATACCGAAAAGAAGAGTGTCACGATTGCGGTTGATGAGGACCAGCTTTCCCTGGCGATTGGGAAAAAAGGACAGAATGCCCGCTTAACCTCGCGTTTGACCGGGTGGGAAATTAATATTCAAAAAGACACATCGGCGACGACTGCGGTCGAGCAGAAGGTGGCACAGGCGGCACAGGCCCTGAGTGGTACGCTCCCGATCACGGGAGAGCAAGCGACGATATTAGTGAAGTCCGGATTCACAAACCTGGAGGGATTGCGTGACGCTGACGTGCAGGATTTGGTAGATATTTTGGGGGTCGACGAGGCGAAAGCCCACGAGATCCACGAAGCGGTGAGACAACCCGAAACCGCTCAGTAGTGATGGCTCTCCGCTAGGAGCTCAGAGCCATGAGCAGATTTTTAGAGGAACAAAATGGCAACGAAAACCACGACGAAATCGCCGGCGCGGAAATCCGCAGCGAGTGCGCGGAAACCGGCGAAGTCTGTTTCTCAGAAAGCTGCAACGTCTAGAGCAAAGGAGATCAAGCCCCGATCCGGGGAGAAGCTCACACCAGGTCCTGCCGAAAATGCGGCGTCAACCTCGGTAAGCAGGCCTTCCGAACCGGTTGAAAAACCTGCGGTAACGAAAAAGCCGGAGTCGCTCTCCTTAATCGACGAGGTTAAGCCGAAACCGAAGTCGGCCGACGGTCAGAATAAAATCAAAAAGGCAGTTCTGCCACCGATCTCCCGTTTGATTTCCAAGCCGGAGACGGTTGCCCCGCCACCATCTGTTGAGCTTCCGCCTCCCCCATCCGCACCGGTGGCGGCAGAAATGATCGAACCGCGAGCGGCCACCGCTGATAGCGAAGTCGCACCGGTTGCGGCGGAGCCGGAGGAGGCGAAGAACGTCATTCTTATTAAACCCCCGATCATTGTTCGCGAACTAGCGCTCCAACTTAGTTTGAAGCCGCATCAGCTCATTGCTGAGCTGATGAATTTCAACATTTTTGCGAATCTAAATCAGACGATCGAGCCCGATATTGCCTCGAAGATTGCGGAAGCACATGGGTTCGTTCTTGAGAAGGAACGCCGCGAAAAAGGAGGCGGCGTGCATAAAATTGAGCAGGTCGTCATCGCCCCGCCCAAACCTGAGCCGGCCAAAGAAGAGGAACTTAAGCCTCGTGCCCCAATCATTACCTTCATGGGTCACGTCGATCACGGTAAGACATCGTTGATGGACGCGATCCGCAAGACGCGCGTCGCCGCCGGGGAAGCCGGAGGGATCACGCAGCACATCGGTGCTTATCGCGTTGAATACAAAGGTCAGCCGATCACGTTTCTCGATACGCCGGGTCACGCGGCCTTTACCGCGATGCGGGCCCGCGGCGCTTCGGTGACGGACATCGTGGTGCTTGTTGTGGCTGCCGATGACGGCGTCATGCCGCAGACGATCGAAGCAATCAATCATGCCAAGGCCGCGCCCCACGTGAAGATCATGGTCGCGATCAACAAAATGGATCTGGCGAGCGCAAATATCGATCGGGTGAAGAAGCAACTACAGGAGCGCGAATTGATGCCGGAAGATTGGGGCGGCGAGACAATTACAGTGCCGGTCTCCGCGACCAGAGGAACGAATATCGACCAGCTTCTGGAAATGATGACGTTGCAAGCCGAGGTGATGGAGCTGAAAGCGTCGCCGACGGCGAAACCGCGCGGCACCGTCATTGAAGCGCAGATCGAGGCGGGTCGTGGTCCGACCGCGACCGTCATCGTCCAGATGGGAACGCTGAGAATTGGCGACGCCTTCATCTGCGGTGATTACAGCGGCAAAGTGAAATCGCTGATCGATGATCACGGAAATTCAGTCAGGGAAGCCGGACCATCCATGCCGGTGAAAGTCCTTGGTTTCATTGGTCTGCCCAATGCCGGAGACGAATTGCTGGTGATGGATTCGGAACGGGAAGCGAAAACGTTGAGTGAAGAGCGACTCGAAGCCAAGCGTGCCGGGAAGCTGGCGACACCGCAACGCGCCACCCTGGAAACTTTGCTCGAAGCTGCGGACGGAAAAAAAATCTTGCGCATTGTGCTTAAGACCGACGTGCAAGGTTCACTCGAAGCGCTCACCGGCGCCCTCGGCCAGATCGAAAGCAAGAAAGTCGAGCTTGATATCATTCACGCCGGCGTTGGGCCGATTTCGGAGAACGACATTTTACTTGCCAGCGCATCGAACGCGGTCGTGATCGGCTTCAGCGTTAAGGTTGAAAACATGGCGGTGACGGCAGCGAAACACGAAGGCGTGCAGATCAAGCTCTATTCAATCATTTACGAACTGCTCGATCAGATCAAAGAAGCGATGGCGGGGTTACTCGACCCAGAGCATCGCGAAACCGTCATTGGTCACGCTGAAGTCAAACAGGTTTTCCAATTAAGCAAAGGCATTGTGGCCGGTTGTCTGGTGACCGACGGACGCATCGCGCGCACCGGGCGAGCACGCATCTTGCGACGCCGCCAACCTGTCTACGATGGCGGAGTGGCGACGTTGCGCCGCTTCCAAGACGATGTGAAGGAGGTTCGGTCCGGACTCGAATGCGGTATTAAGCTCGGGGATTTTAGCGAATACCAGGTGGGCGACATCATCGAGTGTTACCAGCTCGAGCAGGTGGCCCAGAAATTGTGAACAATGTAGCCACGGCGCTCTGTCGCCGTGCCGAGTAAAACAAACGGCCCGCCAGAGGGGCGGGCTACAGATGAAACATCGACTGCTCCGGGTAAACGAACTTCTCAAACGCGAACTTAGCGGCATTATTGCGCGCGAGATGACGTTTCAGACCGGACTTGTCAGCGTCAATCAGGTGGACGTCACGGCCGATTTGAAAAGCGCGCATGTTTTTGTCAGCGTGCTCGGCACTTCCGGTGCAGCCGTGATTAGCGAGCTTGAGGCGCATCGAGCTGCGCTCCAGGCTACTCTGGCAAAAAACGTTGTGCTTAAATACACGCCTCACCTTGTTTTTCATCTCGACGACTCGATCGAACGCGGTGCCCGCGTGATTGAGATCATGCAGGAGATCGATCCGCTTCCGCCACGCGAAAACGAGGCGTGAACAGAAGCACACTCGATGCGATCGGGCGCGCCTTACGCCAGCACCACCGATTTGCCATCCTTAGCCATGTTCGACCCGATGGTGATGCTTTAGGGAGTACGCTGGCCCTCGCCTTATCGCTGAACGAGCTTGGCAAGAATGTCCGCGCCTGGAACGAAGAAGGCATGCTCGAGAAATATAGTTTTTTGGCCGGGGCTGAACTATTGACACCCCCGCCAAACGCACCGGAGCAATTCGATGTCGCGATCGCGCTTGATACAGCGACCCAAAATCGCCTGGGGAAGGCGGCGGAAGCGATTCGCAAGGCCAAGATTTGGATTAACATCGATCATCACCCAAGCAATCCGGGCTATGGCGATCTCGTTTATATTGACCCCATCGCTCCTGCCACTGGTCAAATTCTTTTCGACCTCATTTCCACTGAGAAATTACCAATGACGCCAGCGGTGGCGGAGAATCTTTACGCTGCCATTTCAACGGATACCGGATCATTCCAATATCCGAATACGACAGCCCGAACGTTCGAAATTGCAGCCGATCTGATCCGGGCCGGGGTCAATGTTGGACGCTTGAGCCAGTTGCTTTACGAAAACTATCCGAAACGCCGGGTCGAACTATTGCGCCTGTTGCTCGGTACGATGCAATTCGGATGCGACGATAAGCTGGCTTGGTTCAGTCTGAGTCAGGAGATGGCAAAATCGGTCGGCGCGCTCCCGGAAGATAATGAAGGCTTGATCGATCATTTACGTGCTATTCATGGCCTGGTCGTCGCGATCTTTTTCGAGGAATTAGTAGACGGCAAAGTGCGCGTGAGTATGCGGTCGAAAAACGAAGCAGTCGATGTGTGCGCAATCTGCCAGACTTTCGGTGGCGGTGGCCACACCCTGGCGGCGGGAGCGCGGGTGCGCGGGACATTGACCGAAGTGACGCAAAAAATCGTGGAGAAGGCGTGTGATGTTATCCGACACAACAGCTGACGGCGTCCTGCTTGTGGATAAAGCCTCCGGCATGACCTCACATGATGTCGTCGCGTTGGTGCGCCGTCGTTTGCAGATCAAGAAGGTCGGCCATTGCGGCACACTCGATCCGATCGCGACCGGTCTGCTTCTTTTGACTCTTGGTCGAGGCACCAAAATTCAAGACCTTCTCATGGCTGAAGATAAGGAATACTCGGGCACAATGACGCTCGGAGTCTCCACGGCGACGCACGACCGGGAAGGCGACGTTGTCGAGACGCGCGAGGTTTCGGGATTGTCCGATAACGCAATTCGCGGTGCCTTTGAAAAATTTCGCGGCGATTTTTATCAGATGCCGCCGATGGTTTCTGCGATCAAACACAGAGGAGTTCCCCTTTACAAACTGGCCCGCCAGGGAAAAACGGTCGAGCGCGAGCCACGACTGGTGCATGTATATCGCTATTCCATTGATCGGATTGCGTTGCCCGAAATCGATTTTACGGTCGTGTGCAGCAAGGGTTTTTATGTCCGCACCTACGCGCACGACATCGGTGCTGCGCTTGGGTGCGGCGGCCATTTGAGCATTTTACGACGCGTGAAATCGGGACGGTTCGACGTGGCCGATGCGATCACAGTGGACGATATCCGGAATCGCGAGCCAGCCGAGATTAGGTCCCGAATGTTGTCTTTGCCGCAAGTTTCGCGCATGCGCGGGGCTTGATCGAAGGCGATGGAAATTCTCCATTCCATCGCTGCACTTTCCGATTTGCCGGGTCCAATTTTTCTCGCCATCGGCGTATTCGACGGGGTGCATCTCGGCCATCAAGCCGTGATTTCGATGTCGGCGCGACACGCCCATTCCGAGGAAGGCACGCCGGTCGTCGTTACTTTCGATCCGCATCCGGTCAAAGTTCTGCGTCCCGAAAGTGCGCCGCATCTTATTACTTCGACGCCGCACAAGATTGCTCTCATTCGCAAGCTTGGAGTTGGTCATTTGCTCATTCTGAAGTTCGACAAAAACTTTGCCTCGACACGCCCGGAAGATTTCGTAGCGCAACTGATCACGAGCGCGAAGCCGTTGCGCGAGATTTGCGTCGGACACGAATGGTCGTTCGGAAAGAATCGCGCCGGCAACCTGGAACTATTGCGTGAGCTTGGCAGTCACGACGAAGTGAACGTTGTCGGAATTCCGCCGGTCAAGGTGAATGGTACGGTCGTGAGCAGCACGGCCATCCGCGCGGCCATCGAGGTGGGGGATTTGGCACGCGCGGCGGAAATGCTCGGGCGTGAATACACAATTTTAGGAACAGTGAAGGAGGGAGCGAAGCTTGGTCGGCAACTTGGTTTTCCGACGGCGAATTTGAGCGCGCATAGTGAGCAATTTCCGCCCAACGGCGTTTACTTTGTCGAAGCCTGGCTTCACGGCGTGTTGCATCATGGTCTCGTCAATATCGGTTTTCGGCCCACCCTGCCCGGAGATCAAGCAGAGCGCGCGATCGAACTGCACCTGCTCGATTTTCATCGAGATATTTACGGGGAGGATGTCGAGGTGCGATTTGTTCAGTATTTGCGCCCGGAGAGAAAATTCGAAAACGTGGAAGCGCTCGCGAAACAAATCGCCTCCGACGTGAAAATCGCACGCGAGCTCTGCGCCGCCTAATCAGGCGATCGGGTCGCGGATGCGGGTCAGAGCCGCCCAAAGTCCGCCGACGATCAATAGCAAGCCGCAGGCGATCACGAAGCCGAACACGGTCAAAGGCGGCAGAGTCGCTGCGCGCACCAGCGCCTCACGCACAAACCATCCTTCGCCGGACCCGAAATAGGCAATCACAACTGAGACGATCGTGGCCGTGAGGATGATGATCGCGCGTTGGGTACGAAGCGAATGACGACGGGGCAGTTGTTTCATGACTCGCCCGGTGAAACCGGAGTCGTCGATGTAAGGCGCTTCTTCACGCAGCTGCTTATCGAGCCAATCTTCTGTTTGAGGCAATTCGTTCATCCTATGGACCCCAGGCTGCCAGTATTTTCTTCAATTTCTCACGTCCGCGCAAGACGTTCGTTTTGACCGTCCCGAGCGGAATCTCGAGGACCCGGGCCGCTTCGTCGTGGGACAGACCGTTTTGACAGCAAAGGACAATGGCGCTGCGCTCGTGCAATGGGAGTGAATTCAACGCGTTCATCAGATCGTGACGTAATCCCGGATCCGCCGTTTGCGGATCAGCCTGCGATTGCCATTGCGCTTCATCGATGCCGACGAGTTCCTTTCGCTTACGTGCTTGATCGCGAAAGACGTTGTAAGCGATTCGATAAAGCCAGGTAGAAAACTTCGCCTCGCCGCGAAAGCTTCTGATGTTCTTGTAAGCGCGAATAAAGGTCTCCTGGGCGAGATCATCGGCCAATTCAACGTCGGCCCGCGTGAGTTGCCGCAGAAGACCGCGCACGGGCGATTGATGACGGCGAACCAGCTCGCCAAAAGCGTGTTGGTCACCATCAACGAGGACTCGTGCGAGCAGATCGGCATCGGTCAGCTCCACATCACATTTTGAACCCGTTCGCGTGCTTGTTAGCAAGCCGCCAGGCGAGGATGTAGCCGGCGCCAATAAGGGCGGGAATCGATCCAAGAGCCCAGACCCCGTTATCCCACCCGGCGCTGATCCCGAAGAACATCACGATACCGAAGCCGACCGCCAACAGCACAATGCCGCGGCGCAGATCGTACCAGGGCCGCAACGGTGCTCCCGCTGGCGAGGCCAGCAATTCAGGCGGAACCGGCTGCCCTTTTTCCACCATCGCGCGTACCGTGCGATGCAGTGAGCGGGTTTTGGCCCAACTGACGAACATGATCACCGCAACAATAGCGACCGGCGCCCCGAAGACGGAAAGCATCGCGATGACAGCAATGGGGATCGCTGCTAGCGGAAAATCGTCATTCGATCCGTGATGCCGAACCGCTGAATCTTCCTCATCATCGTTGACGCTGATATGGAATCCCTTCTTGAAGTTACGGTCGGACCGTTGCTTGATCTTGTTGGCGAGTTCGTTGGCCGCAGACGGACTCGCCATTGGAGTGGCTGATACCACTGGCGCGCCATTCGTCGCCGGCGAAGCGGCCGCGGCTGGAGCAGCAGGCGAAACCGGCGCGGGTGCCGCTGGAGAACCAGGCACGGGAGGCGTAGGAGTCTGCGCGAGAACGGCTAGCGTTATCCCGAAGGAAGCGACGCTGCCGAGGACTAAAGCTTTCATAGGTTTCATTTGCTGGTGAGATGCGGTGGAAAGCAATTTCAGATTCAAAAAATTGCGCGGCGATGCCATTTTGTCGCGGTGGAAAAAGGTTGCGCCGGGAGAAGGCCCGGCGATTATTCCAATCCGTTTGCGCGGGTGTAGCTCAGTGGTAGAGCACCTCCTTGCCAAGCCTACCTGCCAAATCTTCTCATTTGTTCTCATTTAATCTGACGCGCGTTGCCATAGGTAAAACAGCGCGCGCCATGTTCTCACCTAATCTCAAGTGATCGCAATAAACCGGCGAGGTCGTACAAAATAGCCGGATAAAATTTCAGCGAGGGTTCAAAAATTGCCGCCATTAATCCGAGGGTTCGAATCCCTCCCTCACCGCTCCCCCAGGTAAACCGCCCTCACACAGGCAATTCTTACAACAAGTCAGCGATGACCGGCGAACCGTTGGCTACACAACCGCCTTAAATCTTCATTCGCGATCGTCTCTGAGCTTTTCTGCATGTTGTCGCGCTTGATTTGCCTTTGGCTTTTCGCTCTCTCGCGACCCACTCGACTAGATGCTAGGCTGACCGCAAAGCCGAATACCAATCTATTTGATAATCCTTATATAGGGCGTCGATTCGTTAGGCAACGTGATGGGCCGCCGGATGCGGAGCCGCGGCGATGGCGGCCTCTAGGGCATGGATCTCCACCGGTTTGGTGAGGTGAGTGAAGAAGCCGCTCGCCCGGCTGCGCTTCACATCGTCATCCCTTCCGTAACCACTCAGGGCAATGCCGGGCAGTCCATACGCGTCGCGCAGCTCGGCCATGAGCGCGTGGCCGTCGCTATCAGATCGCAGGCACGGGCGGCGGCGACTTCCCGCGCGGCCGCTGCAGTCGCCACCCCGGCGACACTGTGGCCATGACGCTTCAATAGTTGCCCGAGCGTGGCGCGCGTTTGTTCGTGATCTTCCACCAGGAGAATCCGGCGCGCGACTTGTAGAGGTGCGGAAGGGAGCGGTGGTGCGACCTCTTTCGCGACGCGCAGCGCAGCCTCCGGTTCAAGCGGCAGCTCAATGTGAAAAGTGGTGCCACGGTTTCGTCCGGCACTTTCAGCGCGAATCTTTCCATTTTGCGCCTCGACCAAGCGTCGCGTGATGGCGAGACCAAGCCCGACGCCGCCAAAGCGGTGTGCGCCGTGGTGTTCCTCCTGGATGAAAGAATCGAAAACTTTCCCGATCATCTCCGGTTCAATGCCGACGCCGGTGTCGGCTATTTCAACGAGGAACGATCCACCACTTTCCACCGGGTTGCGTGTTCGCACGGTAATGGCGCCGCCGGGCGGCGTAAATTTCACGGCGTTCTTGAGCACGTTCCAAAAAATCTGCTGCACGCGCACGGCGTCGGCCTTGATGCAATTGTGCGGCGCGGCGAGATCAAGTGTGATCTCGATCTGCCGCTCACGCGCATCGGCGCGCACGACCTCGTAGGCATTCCGCAAGGCAACATGTGCGTCGATTGGGCGAAGGTCGAACCGCACCTTGCCGGTGGTGATACGGGTAATATCGAGCATGTCATCGACGAGCTGCGCCTGCAGCGCGATACCTTTGGCGATAACATCGATGTCCTCGCGCACATTTGGCGGCAACGTGGCGTCATCGGCGAGCGAAGTGGCGAGGAGGAGCGCGGGGTTGAGCGGTGTGCGTAGCTCGTGGGAGAGCGTGGCGAGGAAATCGTCCTTGGCCCGCGTCGCCGCTTCCGCGCTCAGGCGCGCAGCTTCGGCGGACTCAAAGAGCGCGCGGACTCGCGTCTCGCTTTCTCGCAGCCTCTCTTCCGCCTGCTTGCGCTCGGCAATTTCCGCGCGCAATTGTGCGTTCAACTTCTCCGCCGCTTCGGCAAGTTCATGCTGCCGCACCGAACCGAGCATCAATGCTGCGTTCATCGCGAGCGTCTTTTCATGGAACTGCGCTGTCTCGGTCACTTGAATCACGACTCCTACCGGGCGTTCATCCACAATCGCCGGCCACATCATATAAGACCAAAAGACAGGATGCGGTTCGGAATGTTGCTGCTCTATGTGGCTGGCGGGCGTACCTGTACGGAAAACGCAATCGAGCAACGTCAGGCATGCTTCCTTTTCCAACAGCAGTTCGCAGAATGGTTTTCCCACGAGTTGTTCCATCGGCCTATCCATCAGGCGGCAAAAGGCGGGGTTGACATAGCGCACGATGTCGCTGGTTCCCTCCACCATGGCTATCGGCAAAGGCGCGTGCTCGGTGATCGCCAGGCAGAGGCTCGGCAGGTCGGGAGGTTGGTTTGCGCCTGGGGCTGGTTCCTGCGCTTTCATAATAGGAAAAAATGACGAAGCTCGATCCGCCTCAGGCGGACCGAAGTCCGAAGGAATGACGAACGACGAACGCTCCGGCACGGGGGGCCTTCGTGCTTCGTCATTACTTCTTCGGCTTCGGTTCCAGCGCGGCTTCTTCTTTTGGCGCCGGGCGCGGGCTGGTGCGCGCGGGAATTCCGCTAGTCAGCCCGTTGTAATCTGTGCGTCGCGGGTGGATGACGATCACGCCTTTGCCCGTGATCACATATTCGCGGATGTCTTTGCTGTGATCGCTGCGGCGCATTTTGGCGATGAGGAGCACCTTCCGCAACTGGCCGTCGATTTTCACATAACGCATCCGGATAATGTGTATCCTCTACTTCGACCGTGCTCAGAACCGTAAGCCCCGCCCCGGTCAACGCCCTGATCAATCGGTAGAGCGACTCGCGAAAGTCCTCGCGATAACCGGGCACCAGGGCCATCTCGAAGCCCACCAGCGAATCAATCACCAGCCTTTTCGCGCCGACCTTTTCCACGGCATCGAGAAGCTCTTGCATCGTTTCATCCACCGAAAGGTCGACCGGACGATCGTAAATGACTTCTAGTTTTCCATTTTCTTGCGGTCTTTTTAAATTCAAACCAAAACTGCCGGCGCGATCCAGGTAGCCTTTCGGGCGCTCTTCGAAGACCGCCAGGATCCCCGCCTCCCCCTGGCGCAGTCCTTCGGCAATAAAGTGCGTCGCCAGCACCGACTTTCCCACCCCCGAAGGCCCCACTACGAGGATGCTGTCGCCTTCGAGAATGCCGCCGCCCATCATCTTGTCCAACTCGGAAATCCCCATGGAAAGTCGCCGGCGCCTCGCCGGGTTTATTCTTTTTTCGGCCAACCTCAGCGTGCGCGAGAACATTTGTAATCCGTCATGGCTGATGCGGACGGTGTGCAATCCCGATACCGATGCCGCCCCGCGCAATTTGATGATTTGCAATTTTCGCACCACGGAATTGCTTTCCACCGCCTGCGAGAGCCAGAAGAGACCATCGGCGATAGTGAAGACCGGATTGTCGCGTATCTCCGCCGCGTCATACTCGCCGACCAGAAACGACGTGGCTTCCCAACTGGTGAGAAATTGGGCGAGACGTTGGACGAACGATTGCATCTCCAATTCGGTCGCGCCGTCCCTCTTTGTGCTGCGCACCAAGGTGCGAAAAGAATCCACCACCACGAAGCCCGGATGGGCCGCCGTGACCTGTTTGATGATTTCATCGAGGACCGCGTTTAAATCCTGATTCATCACGACCTCGCTCAGGTTGATAAGGAGGACGCCCTTGCCCAACTTGGATTCGTCGAAGAAAGAATACTGTTGCTGATAACGCAGCATTTTCAGGGCGGGTTCACCGAGGACAGTGAAATAGAGCGCGGGTTTCTGCGCCGTGGCGTTGGCGAAAACGATTTGATGCGCCAGCGTGGTTTTGCCGCAACCAGGCGAGCCGGCGATGATGTTGAAAGAAAATTCCGGGATGCCGCCGCCCAGGATGTCGTCGAGGCCGCGCACGCCGGTCGGGATTTTCTGGATCGTGACTTTAGCTGGCTGGCTCACGACTTTCTTCGGCCGTTTGCGTTTCGCCGCGTCATTTTGCTTTTTCATTTTTTTGTCTCCTCTACCGAAACTCCAAAGCATCGAGGGACAGTTTCGGCCATGCCTCGCGCACCAACCGCAGCGTTAGATTTTCGCCAATTAAAGCCATTAGCAGGCCGAGCAACTGGGCGAGCAGAACAACGCAGCCCACAGCGATCTCCTCCGGGTCAACTTGCCCTTCCAGTTCGTCCAACCCTTCGAAAGATCCGTCCGCGTTGACATGCACCGCACGCAGCCACGGCACTTCCGCGTTGGCCAGCGCGAGCGCGCGAGACAGGAGCGCGCGAAAACCGAGGTTGCCCACGAGTGTCACCAAAGGCGGACGCAGCTTCTCACCGACGCGACAGGCCGCCGGGGTTTTTGTCCCGGAAGATTTATTTTCCAGCGTCTCATAAGCAATGAGACCCTGGCACAAATCCCGCATCTGTGGAGTGGCTCGGTTCATTTAGAGATCTCCGTGGAGCGAGGTTGAGAATTTTGTAGCCGTGAACAGCCGAATAAACGCGTCGTTTTGGAAGGTAAAGTCGATAGACGCATTCTGTCCTTGAAACGGAATTCCATTCAGATCAAAACCGGTCGAGAATCTTTCTTCGGTCACTACGCCGTTTGGGCCGAGGCCAATTTGGATCGGGATTGCGCGCGCGAGTGGCGCCACAAAAAGAGCCGTTGATGCGAGGACGAGAAGATGGTTTTTCAATTACGCCCGGTGGCTTTTCAATTTCATTTCGTTTTCATCCAGAACGGTGCGCTTGCCGAGTTTTACTTTTAGCTCCGAATGCCTCCGAGCGTGCGTGGCAGTGTTAACTGTCGCAGTCTCCAGTCAGCTCGTTGGCGAGAGCGCATTTGCACCGGGATGGCCCAAAGCTCGCCGAGCGCTCAGACAAGTGGCCTAAGCTCCTTGTTTGCGATCGTCTCGACAACATTCCAATTTTCGTCGAGTACCTGAATGTCGCATCGGCCATATCCCGCACGTTGCTGGGCGTAGTCTAGCGCGTTTTGGCGGCCGTTCTCGCCGCAGTACACAGGCTGCACGCCTTCGGCAAACCCGTTGACGACAACACTGCAAATGTGGGACGATGTTCATGCAACTTTGGGCAGGGTAGTCATAGGGTCGGCCCAGTTGCGGGCCGGACGGCGACATTCCGCCCGGCCCGCTTGAAGTTTGCGGAGCCGAAATTTCCGTCGCATCAGCACTCAACATCGGCACATCCTCAGCGCTGCTTCTTCCGCCAGACCTTGCGCTTTGCTTTCTTGCCGGTTGGCGGCGGCGGAACTCGGATGGCGCGGCGCATCGTCTGATTGCGTTCCGTTGCCTAAAGATAAATGTTCGTTGCTTTGATTCTATCGCCAGCAGCGACGGCCCTAACAATCTCCTCGTGCTCTTCTGGTGTTAATTCCCGTTTCATGCGTCCAGCCGTTTAATTGTCGCGGATGCGCCCGCAAAGCTGACTGAACCCAACTGGTCGCCTGATTTCAGCCTGTGTGTTCATATTGCATCGCGAGCATTGTCCACCCAGCTTTTGGGTTTACCGCTTCAGCCATCCGCACAAATCCGAGTGCCGCATAGAGCCGAACCGCAGGGGCATTGTCAGCGCGAACTTGTTTCGCATTTGGTCAGCGATAACGCTACTACCACTAAGCGGTGTTTTCTGTAGCGAATGCCTACTGTTGCTCACGCGACTAAAACCGTCGTGGTCAAGGATTTTCCGGAGCATTACGCGCACGCGCGCGCGTGCGCGTAATGCTGTCGAAAGTGAGCAGATGGTAGTGTCACCGCAGCAGCATTCTGCGTTTTGGGTCGCGGTTAGTAAACGACTTGCAAACCATTAGTTGGCATCGTGTTTAGCGATCTATCGTCGCCTCGTTCTCCCCTAAAACTGGCGCTTCTCTGGCAGTTTTGCGTCCTATTTTGCGTAGTAGCATGCCTTTTGAAGTTTTCCTTGGTACACCCAGCACCTTGGCTTCCTACAGCTTCGGTATTCTCCAATCGGGAATTCACTGGTCGTGGTTCATTGCGACCTGTTCGAAATTGAAAGGCGATTTCCGTTACACGCGGAGTCAGTGTTCGACACCTTTCCATGGCCGCAGAAGCCAAAGCACGAAGACATCAAAGCGGTAGCGGAGGCAGCGGTGAGGCTGCGGGCTTTGCGACAGGAGACGATGAGGAAGTTGAACTACTCGCTGCCGCCGGGAGCTATTTTTCGTCTCGTGTTTTCTGTTTAGCTTAGGCGCTGCTTGCCGTGCCTTTGTTTGGATTGGTGCGGATTCGCGTCACGGATGAGGCGAGCAAACGCGCTGTGCACGCTTTTGCGTGCCGCGACGAGCCGATGCCACTCGCCGTCGATTGCTCTCCCAATACGAAGCGCCGGAGCTTTTTGGTGCTGTGTCTGCGCCCGGGACAGACTCCGCTTAGCGTTTGCTGACAATCCAAATTTACCCTTTCGAGTCTGCGCGACTACCGGCGGGGGTGGCGATACATGTTGCATATCAACGTGGAGATTCGTCGTTTCCGTTAGAGCTGGTGTGACAAACGACGTCGCGACGAGCGAAATGGCGAAAGTCCTCTCAGCCAGCCCCCCCGCCTGCTCAGCGAGCGCGCTCGCCTGCTGTGGCACCTTGGCCTCCTGGCACAAAGCCAAAAGAAGAGTAACCAGAGCAACCGCAGCATGCTCGACACGAGAGCACAGCGAACGAACGAGATACCAAACACTAGAGGCCGTCTCCAGCAGCCAACTCTGGAATTGAGCAGCGGCGGTGCTTACAG
>QHNU01000088.1 GCA_003218525.1 Verrucomicrobiota bacterium | reverse complement strand
TCGCGCAGAGTACCACTTGGCTTCTGCATCGAATCGCTGCGCGTGCTTTAGTTGTGTTGTCACGCGATTTGCGATTTAGAATCATTGAGGTTGCGCCCGAGCTTTATCAGAGTATGCTTATTAACTGCCGCATCCATTTACCTACCTGGTTCGCCGAATTCCTTCGGAAGCACGATCCGGATGGCCTTTAGCTGCGATCTGTGCAGCAATTTGGTAAAATAGAAAGTTTAGTATGATCAAATTATTCCTCAGTATCACCTTTGCTACTGCCCTCATGGGTTTAGTAGCTTACGGGCAAACATCAACCTCCTCGACTACGACTGCGACGGGAACGAGTGGAGCAACCGAAACCGCGACCACGACGACCGAAAGTTTCGGTACCGTCACCGACTTTACTCCGGGCCAGACGATGGTCTTGAAAACTGAAGCGGGCGAGCCCATGCGTTATAAGTTCGGCAAGACGGTCACCTACACGACTGCGGATGGACGTGTTATCGATGCTTCGAAAATCAGAAGAGATTCGAAGGTTCGCGTTCACTACATCAAACAGGGCGACGACATGGTGGTTGACAAAGTTATCGTGACGGAGCGCGAGTAAATCCGGCACACATTTGCTTGGCGCCTTAAAGCCCAGCTTAGAAAATTCAACGCCTGGTGGATCGAGATATTCCTCGCCACCAGGCGTTTTTGCTTTCACTGAGCGCATGCGAACACCGCGATCACTGACGACGTTAACCTAAAGCTTTCAGGGCGACTGAACGGGCGGCACAGCTCAACGCTCAATCGGCTGACGAATGCAACAACTGTCAGGCGTCCTACCCACCACGACCTTCATCCCGGCCAATTCGCGGTCGGCTCTTTGAGATAACAACCAAAGGGATCCGCGAGATTGTGATGTCCACGTCGATTTTCGTGGCGAGACACATCGGTTTACCTTTCGCCTCAGTAAGTCAGCTGGCGGCTCGCATTTTGTGTCTTCGCAACATCGTTGGAACTTTTGGGGCAAAAATCCCGAGCTGACCAACCAAGTCGTTCGGACTCAACTAATTTGGTGTTAGGAGCATTCGCTGAAAACGAGAACCTGGCCTAAACATATTTTCGCCGACGACTTGGTTGCCCTCTGGACTGCGCCGGGATCGAATACCAACGGACATATAGTTGCGCCTGGGTGAGACCGATTGGCGCTGTCGTTGCGAAATATTGCGCACTTCTTCTCCGCGATGCCGCCCAAAGGACCACCAGCTAAGAAGAACTTCGTTCAGCGTTTCTTTTCCGCCCTTGGTCCCGGAGTGATCACGGGCGCCGCAGATGATGATCCTTCAGGAATCGCGACTTATTCGGTCGCGGGAGCAGCGCTCGGCACGTCGTTGCTCTGGACGGCGTTTATAACGTGGCCGCTCATGGCCGCAGTGCAAATGATGTGCGCTCGCATTGGGATGGTAACAGGTCGGGGGCTCGCCGGCGCGTTGCGTCAAAAGTTTCCCGCGCCGTTGATCGGAATTGCTGCGCTTGCCTTATTAATAGCAAACACAATCAATGTAGGGGCAGATCTGACGGGGATGGCTGATGCCGCGGGAATGCTCACCGGATTTAATACCCATTTTTTCGTAGTTGTTTTCGCAGGGGTAATAGGCTTCGCCACGATCCGGTTCCGGTATTACCAGATTGCGAGTATCCTAAAATGGTTAGCTCTCACGCTTTTTGCCTACGTTATTACTGCGATCGTAATTCGGCCAAACTGGACAACCATTGCCCGCGACACGTTCGTGCCTAGCTGGCCGAAAGGCCACGAGGCGTGGGCGACCCTGGTTGCGATTCTGGGCACGACTATTAGCCCATACCTCTTCTTCTGGCAGGCATCGCAGGAAGTGGAAGAAGAAAAAGCGTTCGGTCGTCGAATGCGTGTTCGGCGTCAAGGTGCAACGAGCAAAGAGATCAAAGATCGCAAGATAGACGTAGGGGTCGGGACATTTTTCTCAACCCTGGTGATGTATTTCATCATCCTTACCACCGCGCTGACCTTGCATATGCATGGCCTTACCAACATCGAGACATCCCGTCAGGCCGCTGAGGCACTAAAGCCACTGGCTGGCTCTTTCGCGGCCACTCTTTATACGCTCGGAATCATCGGCGTGGGCTTGCTCGCCATCCCAACATTGACCGGCTCCGCCGCATATGCCTTCGCAGAGACCTTTCATTGGCGGCAAGGGCTCGACCAGAAATTCATGTCCGCACGGCCATTCTACGGGGTCATCATATTGTCCACGATTATCGGTATTGGGCTCGACTTCGCGAACGTAAATCCGGTGAAAGCGCTGTTTTGGACGGCGGTAATTAACGGACTTCTCGCTCCCTTTCTACTGGTCGCGATTCTGATTGTCGCTTGCGATGCCAAAATCATGCATCACCAGCCGAGCTCACTTTTGGGCAGGCTATTTGTCGGATTGACCGCGCTGCTGATGTTCGGAGCCGGGGTAGCGTTGTTTGTTCTGTAGACTCCCCATCAACCACAGCGCCAATGCATTTACGGAAAGGAGTGCGAGCTTCTCAGGCGCGTGGAACAAACCGTGGTGCGATTCGCAGATTGCCGATTACGGAGCGGAAGAATGATTAGCAGTTATTCGCCACGGCGAACCCGCGCTCCGCGACGACCCGCGGCGTGATTTTTAACTTTCCAAAACGGCGCAGACGATCTTTCGTGCGTGCTTCCATGGGTGTCGTCGATGAAATGTGGCGCTTTCCGAGGTGGACGCAGTCTCCCGGGGAAGAATTGGCAAATGCCATCAGTCACGGGATTGGATTACTCACAGCACTAATCGGCACGCCGGTGCTGCTCCTCGCTGCGCTCGATGCCGGCAGCGACGGTTTTTTTGTCGGCACAATCATTTTCGCTGTGACAATGCTGGTGTTGTATCTCGGGTCCACGCTCTACCATGCGTGGCCACAGACGCGCGCAAAATGCGTTCTGCAGGTGTTCGATCATTCGGCTATCTTTCTGCTAATCGCAGGGACATACACGCCATTCACGCTCGGTCCACTTCGTGGGGTATGGGGCTGGACCATGCTCGGGCTGATTTGGGCCCTGGCGATCTTCGGCGTAATTATGAAAGCGACTCGGGGGACGTCGCGACATCCGAAATTGGGGCTATCTCTTTATCTCGGGATGGGCTGGTTGGCGCTCATCGTAATCCTACCGCTGGCCTCCGCGATTCCGCGACCCGCATTGTTCTGGTTAGTTGCGGGCGGAATCGCCTATACGACAGGGGTGCTATTTTTCGTTAACAAACGTCTGCGGTATGCTCACTTCGTCTGGCATTTATTCGTGCTGGCCGGGACAAGCTGCCACTTTCTCGCTCTACTTGCTTGCACGAGCTGACGAGGACCCGGGGCGGGAAAGGAAGAATTAAGAAGGCAGAATTAAGAAGGAAGAATGTCACGACTGCTTGAGCGCTTTACGATCGTCACGAATATCGCGGTAAGCTCCAACACACTCGTCCCACAGCGGCTGAAGTGCCTCGGGCGGGACGATCGTCGCATCGACGAGCAGCTCCAACCAGTATGCTGCCTCCTCGATTTCGCGCAGGGAATCGCCGCATTTCGCGATAAATTCATTCGCTCGTCTCCAACTCGCTCTCCGCTGCCCTGACGGCGTTACCGTGCATGTCGCTCGCGCCCCGCTCACTCCATTCGGCTTTGCTGCGAGCGCGGTACGCTTCGCGATAGTTTGCGCCGATCGATGTGACCGAACGCAGTAGTTGTTTTCCAAGCACCTGCGCCTCACTCGTTTTCGGGAGAAGCGCAAACATTCACAGCATGCGTAGAGCGAAATTCTTTCTTCTCTCGCATAAATCCGTTTTTTCATCCTTCTGCAGTGATGCTTATTTCTCCCGAACGCACCGCTACCCTGCCGCGACCAAACCCGTCTACCCAGCGCCGTGTTCTTACTTCTTATCTGGAGCGGCTGAAAGTTGGAGCAGGCGCGATAGCAGGGAGGCAGGCGGACGGGCGAAAATCGCTCGGACGATTGAATAAATCGCGCATGTCCTACGACCAAACATAGATATGAAAAGGTTTACCAGTTTACTCATAAGCTGTTCGCTGGCACTGGCTGGCGCCGCGATGGCGCAGCAGCCAGAGCAGCAAGCATCACCAACAAAGAAGAAGCAGGGCGCGGAACAAAGGAACGCGGCCGAAGCAAAACCCCGCGCGAGCGCGCCTCGGCCTCAGGAGAAGCCTCCCAAGCA
>QHNU01000087.1:2588-5762 GCA_003218525.1 Verrucomicrobiota bacterium | reverse complement strand
TCCTTTGATCATACCCAACTCTTTAACCAGTCACGCGCCGCTTCGATTTCGTCGTTCGTTAAATTGTGGCCGGCATTGAAAAATCGGACTGTGACATCCGCTCCCGATCCGCGCAGAAGTTCCGCTAAGCGCTGGCTTTCCGATGTCGGAATAATGGGATCCTGATCCCCAGCGCCAATCCAAACGCGAACCGACGAAAGGTCCGGTTGTGCTGGGGGCATGAGCGGCACCATGGCTCGAAAAAGAATAGCCCCATGCAAAGTCTGTGGTCGAAGCAACAAAATACTCGCCGCAATATTAGCGCCGTTGGAATAACCAACCGCGATCACTTGTTCGGCCGAGAATTGATAATGCTCAGCCGCCGCGGCAACAAAGTCAGCAAGCTCATGGGTGCGTCTCTTTAAATCTTCCAAGTCAAAAACACCTTCGGCGAGACGGCGAAAAAATCGCGGCATTCCATTTTCCAGAACCTGACCGCGCGGACTAAGTAAAGAGGCATTCTGGTCAAGTTCTCTTCCTAGCGACAAAAGATCGCGCTCGTTCCCGCCTGTGCCATGCAAAAGCAACAAGGTTCGCTCTGACCTACCGGGAACGAATTCATGGATGAAATCCGGCACCGGTCTCATTCTTTGCCCGGCAGCTTGATCGGTGGAAGAATTCGTTCGATCTGGGAACGGGCGGATTCCATCCACGGGGGAAGTCGCAAACTATTGCCCAGCTCCTCCATCTGTTCGTCCAACGTGAAACCGGGCGGATCAGTCGCGATCTCAAAAAGCACGCCGCCCGGCTCACGGAAATAGATCGAGTGAAAGTAGGTGCGATCGATCACCGGGGTCACGTTGTAACCGAGACCGACCAAATGTTCGCGCCACTCGAGCTGCTCGTTTTGATCGCGCGCGCGAAAGGCAATGTGATGCACCGAACCGGCCGCGACCCGGCCGGCATGACCGTCAGGCAAACAGAGCAGATCGATGATTCGGCCCTTCGCAGCGTCATTTTGCGAAGCGAAGCGAAAGCGATGGCCGGATTGGTCGATCAAACGATACCCGAAACTGTCGGTCAGTAAGCTGGCTGTCCTTTCATAACCCTCCAAAGCAGCGGAAACGCTGTGGAATCCACGCAGTGAGTGCTCCAGCGGAACCGGGCTATCGGACCAATGCTCAACCGACGGGACAGAATTCGATGCGATCAATTCAACAAGAAGCCCATCAGGATCGGCAAACCGGATCGCTTCTTCGCCGAAACGCGCCGATGTTTTTTCCGCAGGAACATTTTGTTTTCGTAATCGCTCGAGCCAATAGTTGATCGAGCTTGGCGCGATCGCGAAAGCGGTGGCTTCGATTTGACCCGTACCGCGACTTCCACGGCGCGCGCCGGGCCACGGGAAAAATGTCAGGATCGTTCCGGGTGTACCGCGTGCGTCACCGAAATAGAAGTGATAGGAGCCAGGGTCGTCGAAGTTGACCGTACGTTTGACGAAACGCAGGCCGAGAAGGCCGGCATAGAAGTCGAGGTTCCGCTGCGGATCGGTTGCGATGGCAGTGACGTGATGGAGTCCGCTGATCTTCTTATCCATCAGGATGCAATTCTCTCACGCATGTGGTCAGGCCGCACTAACGCTGGTTGGATAAAAGAGCCCGCCGTTGATGCCTACAAATCCGCAAAGTTCCAAGGAAATCTGTGAGCTGTTGCTCGCTGATCGTGTTTGAAAGTGGCCCAATGGTCATCGGGGTGTGAGACAGCACCCTTAGCACGGTGCCACTGATCACCGCAAACGTGCAAAGCGAACGATGGGCAGGTTTGTGATGGTGCAGAGCTTATGGAAGACGATGCCGAAATCTTTTTCGAGCTCGCGTTCCCATTGGCAGCTTGACTTACGGGTGATTAGGCTGATTCCGAAAAGCGATCCGCTCGCCAGAACCACTAGAATTTCGATCGTCAGATTCGCAGCAAAGCTCGGCGATTGTTCACATTCATGATCTTGCTGCTCACAAATGCGGAAGGATGCTGCAATGCGTATTTGTGACGGCGGTTCGACAATCTCTTTTAATTGATTATCAAGACGTGTGCTTTCGGTTGCGCGGTTATGATCACCGCGATCACCACCGCTTGTAAACGCGAGGCGCGCGTCTTTCAGCCTGCTCCAACGACGTTGGAAGCGATGCGCGGCCAGGATAAAGTCACGATCGGGGCAGATGGCAAACGGGTTCGAGTAACGAACTGATACGAACAAAACGCTTATGCGGTGTCGGAAGGGCAACGGCTCTTTGAAGCGTTTAACTGCGTCGGCTGCCATGCGCATGATGGCGGCGGGATCGGCCCAGCACTGATGGACGCAAAATGGATTTACGGTGGTGATCCGGCCGAGGTTTACGGCTCAATTATGTATGGACGACCGAACGGCATGCCGGCTTTCAACGGAAGAATTCGAGAATCGGAGGCGTGGGAAATTGCGGCCCTACGTGCGAAGCCTTGCCGGATTACCGCCGAAAGCGGCCGCGCCGGGCAGAGGCGATGAAACGAATGGGCCACAGCCGGCGTCGACGGTGCCGCAGCAAAGACCGCAGAATTCCCCACCTCGGCCCTGAACCGCCGCGGTGAGAGACTTGGAGATCATCCAAGCCGTTCCAGACTGGTTCTGTTTCGCGGCGCGGACGCTGGAGATTCGCGCAACGGCAACATTTCGGCCCTGAAAACCGTGACGCGCGCACTGTGCGCTGATGAATCAGTTTGCTCAATTCCCGGAGTCAGCAAAGAGGCATCTTCCGGAGCTGATCATCGGTCGTTCTCGATCAGGCGAAGAACGCCAATGGCGCTCTGATGGAGCGGGATTTGGGAATGCGCTAGCGTTAGGCTTGTCTTTCGACTACTAGCATTTTTGTTCCAGCACACGTACGTATGAAATTGAAATCTCTTTTACTCAGTGCGGTGGTGGCGGCGTTTATTTGGGGCGCAGCATCGCCGGCAAATTCACAGACTGACCTCGATCTGCCACTCGCCAGCCAGGCTGCGCAGGTGAAGCAGCGCCTCGGTGTTACCGACGTCACGATCACTTATCACCGGCCGCTGGTAAACGGCCGTAAAATCTGGGGTGCTCTCGTGCCATTTGGGCAGGTCTGGCGAGCAGGTGCGAATGAGAACACGCGGGTCGAATTCAGCACGCCGGTCGCGGTG
>QHNU01000087.1:0-2525 GCA_003218525.1 Verrucomicrobiota bacterium | reverse complement strand
CGTGGACGATCATTTTCTCGAAGATGGCAGTCGCCTGGGGCAGTTACAGCTACAATCAGACGGAGGACGCCTTGCGTGTCGAGGTGAAGCCGCGCACCCTCAATGAGATGGAAGATGCGCTCGAGTATGAGTTTGAAGATCTGAAGCCGGATTCTGTCGCCGTCACGCTCAAATGGGAGAAGCTGGCTGTTCCGTTCCGCGTTTCAGTCAATGAGCCGGAGACGGTTATCGCATCGATCAAAAATCAACTGCGTGGACGCGCGCAGTATTCGTGGAATCCGCTTAATGAGGCGGCGCAGTATTGCCTGAGCAAGAAGACGAATTTGGAAGAGTCACTGAAGTGGGCCGATCAATCGATCCAGATCGAGGAGCGGTTCGAAAATCTCGATACCAAAGCGGATTTGCTCGCGGCGCTGAATCGCGCCGACGAGGCAAAGAAGGTGCGCGATCACGCCATGGAAATCGCCACGCCGATCCAGCTCTACTCCCATGCGCGACAATTGCAGGCGCAGAAGCGAAGCGATGAAGCCATGCAGATCTTCAAGACATTGGTCCAACGCGATCCGCAGACCGTCTTCGGCCATCTTGCGCAAGCACGCATCAAATCGGCCGCGGGTGATTTCGATGGGGCATTGAATGAAGCAAGAGCCGCGCAGGCCGTCGCGATCTCCGATCAGCAGAAACAAAGCATTAAGTCGCTGATCGACCGATTACAGGCGAAGCAGGACATTAATAAATAGCGGAACAGGTCTCCACCACCCGCAGCGTGTAATCACTCGCGCAGCGTCCTCGGCTGTTTAACGTCCGCAGATGCGATTGCGCGCGCGTCAACTGTCCTTCGTGATTGCCGCGTCGGTCATGTTCTGCTTGTCCGCTGCTGCAGACGAGCCGCGTGCGACACCCATGCCTGCACCGATGAGCACCGCCGAAATTCAGCTCGCGCTAAAGAAGCTCAATGTGCTCGGACGTGTTCTTTACATCGCGGCGCATCCGGATGATGAGAACACCAATCTGATTGCGCTGTGGGCGAACGGGTCGCTTTATGACACCGGTTATCTGTCTGTCACGCGCGGCGATGGCGGTCAAAACCTCCTTGGACCGGAATTGGGCGAGCGGCTCGGGGTAATTCGCACCTATGAATTGCTCGGTGCGCGGCAGATCGATCACGGCAAGCAGTTCTTCACGCGAGCGGTGGACTTTGGTTTTTCCAAAAGTGCCGAGGAAACGCTGCGCATTTGGGATCGGGAAAAGATACTGGCCGATATTGTGTGGATCACCCGGAAATTCCGCCCTGATGTGGTCGTGACGCGTTTCAGCCCTGAGGACACGCTCACTCACGGGCATCACACGGCGTCGGCGATCCTGGCGGAGGAAGCCTTTCGCGCGGCAGCAGACCCGAAGCGCTTTCCGGAACAGCTCGCTTTCGTGAAGGT
Source organism: Verrucomicrobiota bacterium (assembly GCA_003218525.1). Taxonomy (GTDB): domain Bacteria; phylum Verrucomicrobiota; class Verrucomicrobiia; order Chthoniobacterales; family UBA10450; genus AV69. Next base: position 1,092 of record QHNU01000087.1, on the reverse strand, counting down.
CTGGCAACCGACCCGACTCGTCTGGAATACGTCGCCGTTCTTCTTCCAGAATCGCAATCAGGCATTCGACCCCACCGGCCTCACAATTCTCGAAGCCGGCGGATTCAACCCGCTTCTCGGCAAAGCCTTCACCGAGATCGCAGCAGCGAGTTTGAGCATGCACAAGAGCCAGGGCGTGGGCAGTCCACCGCGGCGGGGCGCGCGCAAGGAGTACTTCAAGCTGCTGGCGGGCGCACCGATGAAGAATGGTTTGTTCGACGGCGTGGACCCGACCTGGAAGCGCGTTTCGAATTCAAGTGCGATTGCTGACAAAGTGCAGCAACTGATCGCGACATTTGCTCCGGCGGACCCGGCAGCATCGGTTCCTAAACTGCTGGAGTTGCGCGAAGCACTTGGGACATCAACAGAGGAATGGGCGATCACGAAACGTGCAGACGTTGAGACGCTGATCGCCGCCTGCGCCGCCCTTCACATTGAAAGCTCGACCACGCTGCCCGCCGTCTCCCCAAGCCAGCCGTTGCCGATCAAACTTGAAGCGATCAATCGCTCATCAATTCCGGTGAAACTCGTCAGCGCGCGCGCCCCAGTTTCCGGTGAAACCCTCCAGATGGACACACCGCTGGCACGCGATGATTTCGTCGTAAAAGATCTCTCTCCCACCATTCCAGAGAACGCTCCTTACTCGCAGCCGTATTGGCTTCGTAAACCTGCGGCGCTCGGCACGTTTACAGTCGACGATCAGCAGCTGATTGGACTTCCGGAGAATCCTGCGCCGTTTCCGATAGAAGTAATCCTCGAAATTGCCCGCCGGCAGCTCCGCTACATCACGAACACCCGCTTTCGCCGCGTTGATCCTATCGCCGGCGAGGTGCATGAATCGCTCGTTATCGCGCCGCCGGTCTTTGCGAATCTACTGAACGCCGTGTTCGTTTTCGGCGACGAAAAATCGAAGAAGATCCCGGTGCGAGTGAGCTCATCCACGCGTTCCATTAGTGGCGACGTTCGGCTCGATGCGCCAAGCGGTTGGCAGGTCACGCCGACAACAGTGCGGATCGATTTGAAGGCGCCCAACGACCAAACGATAGCAGAGTT
>QHNU01000086.1:1475-4927 GCA_003218525.1 Verrucomicrobiota bacterium | reverse complement strand
CAGTTGCTAGCCCTGCTGGATGCGGCTGCGCCCGGATCGGGCGGGAAGGTGACGATTCTTGCAACCGGTGCCAGCAGCGTCGCAAACGTGAACGGCAGGCTGGTAGCTGATCGCGGAACGATCGATATCCGGCACACCGGCGCTGGTGGACAGATCAGTGTCGGCGGCCCCAACTTGGGCGACACTGTGGATGCTCACGCTGATGTGATTAAAATCGCCGCTTTGGGAAATAACGGCGTGCTCACGATCGGTAACGGTACGCTTTCCGCGGACACAATGTTGCAGCTTTATTCGCCGGTTGGCAATGGGACGGTGAATTTCGTAGGTAATGTTACTCTTGGCGGCGCCGGCACGAAGACTATCGCTGGCGACACGGTTAATATCTTCAACGGTGTAGTTGTGAACATCGGCGGTCAAAATCCGGCAAATGTTTTCACGAATAATCCGAATTACAGCACCCTGTCTGGTGGAAACGGATTCCACACCGGCACGTTCGGGGGTAGGGGCGCGAATAATCCGCAGCCGCTGATTCAGGCGCCGCCGATTGGTCCTGGCGGTTGATTGCGTCGCAGCGCAGATTGATCGTTAATCTCGGCGATACCTTGATCACTTTCAGCCGTTTCGGGGCGATGGTTCTTTTCGCCAGCACAGTCGCGCTGCCATTGTTCGGCGGCCAAAAAAAAGAAGCCCGAGTCACGGAGGTTATTCGCGATGTCAGGCTACTTACTCACCGGAGAGCGCCGCGTCCTGCTTCGTGGAATGATAATGTGACCGATGGCACGGCCATCCGCACCGGCGCTGATTCGCGGGCGGAGCTTTACTTTTCCCGATCTGACGATCACGCGCGTAGGCGCAAACAGCATCTTCAGCTTCGATCATGGCGGGCATAGCGTCGATGTCGAGAGCGGCGCGATTCTCCTACGCGTGCCAGGCCATTCGAGCGGCGCCCACGTTCATGGCGATGTGCTCTCGGTCGAGATCACCGGCACCACTCTTCTGTTTGAATCCCGTCCGGCCAGTTACAATAAATTGATCATTCTCGAAGGGGCCGCCCGGGCTGCGCTCCGCCTATACCCAGCCCGAGCCGTGACTGTGCGTGCTGGGCAGATGCTCGTTGTGCAGTCGGGCGCGAGATATCTTCCGAACCCGGTCGAGATTGATCTCGACCGGCTGATGAAGACGGCCACCTTAGTCACCAAATTCCGGCCGCTTCCCAGCTTGTATTTGATCCTCGCTGCAATTGACGATCAGAAACGAGCGGGCGGGCAGTTTATCAATCCGGATTTCACGCCCACCGGCTTGGATGCGCGCGATGTTGTCGCCGCCATTCGCTCACAGTCAACGCCCTCTCCTCCGAAATCAGGGAAACCTCCGCAAGATTCTCGCAAACCATAATTGCCGCCGTCAGCGGCGCGGGATCACCAGAGTTTGTCCCACCGTGAGCTTCTTGGGATTGTCAATTACGTCCCGATTTGCGTCGAGAATCTGCTTCCAGCGGGTCGATGTCTTGAAAAGTTTCCGGGAGATCGAGGCAAGCGTATCACCACGCTGCACAACATAAGTGCGGCTGTTTGGATCGTTATTCCTGACATCTTTCGCACCAGCGTTCGTTCGCTCGGTCGGGACATGAGCGCGTCCCCGTGCATCATCCAGCTCTTTCCGTAACGTCAGATTTTCGTTTCGCAGCCGCGTCGCCTCGGCACGCGACATAACGGAATCGCCGGAGAGGCTGGTCAAAAGTGAAAGTTCATCTCGCTTTACGAAATTCTTCACGTCTGCCGCATGCGCGCCGCCGGGTGCGATCGCGAGATAGCGTTTGAAATGATGAATGGCGCTCAGAGAATCATTCATCTTATCGTCGTAAAGCAGGCCGAGCTTGTAATGCACTTCCGCGTCGCTCGGCCGATCCTCTAATGCGGATTCATAAAGACTGATCGCACGCGCAAAATCGCCGGAGACCGCCTTTGCATCTGCGTCTTTGAGCTGTTGCGCATGCCGCGGTGTGATCATGCGGTCGCAACCGGCAATAATCAGCACCGTCAGCGCGGCAATTAATCTGGCTCGCATCGGCTTTGATATCCGCCGCGAGTGTCAAAGCACAACACCGAAAACTGCTAGTAATTTACCATTGTCGGGTCGACTTGCTCGCGCCACGCGTCCATCCCGCCCTCGAGATTCAGCAGATTGTCGAACCCATGGCCGCGCAGAATTTCAATTGCGCGAGCGCTCCGAACCCCGCTCTTGCAGATCACTACCGCCGTCCCTTCACGTGGTATTTCGTTGAAATCCGTGGCGATTTTCCCCAGGGGAAGCAAAAGCGCGTTTGGGAGACGAGCAATTTCAAATTCGAAGGGTTCACGCACGTCGATCAGCGCAATCTTTTCATTTTTCTTAAGCCTATCGTGCAGCTCGATCGGCGAAAGCGCCGGGATTTTCGTATCGGATCGAGCGCTGCAAAACTGCTCATAATCAATCGGTTCGACGATACTGGGATTCTCACTGCAGACGGGGCAGTCCGGGTCCCGTCGGACCTTGAACTCACGGAATCGTAAAGAGAGCGCATCGATATGGAGCAAACGACCAACTAAACTGTCTCCAATACCCAGGATAAGCTTGATTGCTTCCATCGCTTGCATGACGCCGATCAATCCCGGAACGACGCCGAGCACGCCCGCTTCCGCGCAGCTTGGTATCGCATCGGCCGGGGGCGGATCGGGGAAAAGACATCGGTAACACGGGCCACCGAGGTGAGGGGCGAAGACCGAAACCTGGCCCTCGAATTGGTGGACTGATCCGTAAATGTTCGGCTTTTTCTGCCAGACGCAGACATCGCTCGAAAGATAGCGCGTTGGCAGGTTATCCGAGCCATCAACGATGGTGTCGTAAGCGCCGATCAAATCGATGGCATTGCCTGCACACAATCGAGTGGGATGAATATTGATTAAACGCTCGCGGGCGGAATCCGCCTTCTCGCGACCGACATCCTTTGTTCCGTGCAGGAGCTGCCGGTGAAGGTTACTGAGATCGACAACATCATTGTCCACGATCCCAAGTCTCCCTACGCCGGCGGCAGCGAGGTAAAGAGCTGCTGGCGAGCCGAGGCCGCCGGCACCAATGCACAACACGCTCGCGTTCTTTAGCCGACGTTGGCCTTCTTCGCCGACCTCTCGCAGATTCAGCTGACGCGAATATCGCAGCACTTCTTCCCGGCTGAGCATTTTTATGAACTGACCAGGTTCCATTTTATACCGACAATGCGTTTTCCCTCGAAGCGTTTAAGCGATTTCGGAAACTTGAGATACATTGCACCCTTACGCTCGTGCAATCCAACTTCGCCGAAGTCAGCGCCGCCGCCATTCCGTACTGTCATGATGTGATGGGTCGCGACAAGTTTTTTCAGCTGAGGGTCGTCCTTGGGTGGGCGCCACAGTGTGTAGCTTTCCGGTTCGCCG
>QHNU01000086.1:0-1453 GCA_003218525.1 Verrucomicrobiota bacterium | reverse complement strand
CGCCGTCTTCACTTTCAACAGCTTCATCAGCAAAATCCGCCAGAGAGCTACGGCAAAGCGGGTCAGACTACCGTTGCTGCATTCCTGCCCTGGCGGGGTTCGTAAGCCCTCAGTCCATAGTCCCTGACGGAAAACAAATATCGAAGCGTTCGCGCCAGACGCAAATCGCGTCGGCGTTGACAGGCTGAGTGCGAACTGCTTGCATCGCCGCGGTGAAAACCATGGCTGCTCTACTGCTACTCGCGCTCGAGACCTCGTGCACCACTCTAGCAAACAGGCGAGACCTTTATAGTCCTCAGCCGTCTCCTGAAATTGCCCAGGTCAGCGAAACGACAACCACGACCACAACTCGCACGCAACGGGAAGAAAATGCGTCCGTGCCGCAATACCGTTATTAAGAGAACGGCAAGTTGGCTTTGATCCGTGCCACGTCCGTTTGGTCAACGCGCCCCATCTTGGCAAGCTGACGCTTCTTTTTCGCGTTCTTCGCCGATAGTAGATGGCGACGAGAGGCGCGCGACCGCAGGATCTTGCCGGACGCCGTCAGCTTAAAGCGTTTTGCGACTGATTTACGCGTTTTGCTGCGGGCAATCGGTTTCGGCATAAGGCGCGCAATCTACTAACGAGTCGTCCGCTGGCAACTGCTTTGTTTCACTTGGCGACTGCTGAAATAAATTTGCTGCGACCGAGTTCATTCTCGCAAGATTGTCCCGATGCCAGATCAACAACGGCCGAGAGTCGTGATTGTCGGCGCGGGATTCGGCGGGCTCGAAGCGGCGAAAAAGCTCGCCTGCAAAGACCTAAAACTCACCATTCTTGATCGAACGAACTATCATCTATTTCAGCCGTTGCTTTATCAAGTCGCGACCGCTGCATTGTCACCGGCCGATATCGCGGCCCCGGTCCGAGCAATTTTGCACGATTGTAAAAACGTCGAGGTTATCCTGGCTGAGGTACAGTCGGTCGACGTCAACAAGCGCGTTGTTCAGACCGGTGATTTGCGCATCGCGTACGATTACCTGATTCTCGCGACCGGGTCGCGGCATTCCTATTTCGGGCATCCGGAATGGGAGCGCCTTGCCCCCGGCTTGAAAAGTCTCGAGGACGCAGTCGAAATTCGGCGCCGAATTTTGATGGCATTCGAATATGCCGAAAAAATGTACGCGGAGAATATGGCGGACGCCGCCGAGCGGAGCGGGGTGATGACTTTCTTGATTGTCGGGGCGGGATTCGGTGGACTCGAAGCGGCGAAAAAGCTCGCCTGCAAAGACCTAAAACTCACCATTCTTGATCGAACGAACTATCATCTATTTCAGCCGTTGCTTTATCAAGTCGCGACCGCTGCATTGTCACCGGCCGATATCGCGGCCCCGGTCCGAGCAATTTTGCACGATTGTAAAAACGTCGAGGTTATCCTGGCTGAGGTACAGTCGGTCGACGTCAACAAGCGCGT
>QHNU01000085.1 GCA_003218525.1 Verrucomicrobiota bacterium | reverse complement strand
AGAATTTTTGGCGGCGCGTCATCGATATTCCGGACGCGGTTCTGTGGGATACGCACCAAAAATTGAAACTGCGTCTGGTGCAGTTCGTGCGCGAACGCGTCCACGCCCAACGGGAGCGGGTGGGCGAATCGCCAGAATCGGTCCGCGCGGCCAATCGCTTACTTGATCCTGAAATCCTAACCATCGGCTTTGCCCGGCGTTTCGCCAGCTACAAGCGCGGCGCTCTCTTGTTCAGCGATAAAGAGCGGCCGGAACGGTTGCTCAACGACACGACTCGGCCGGTCCAATTCATATTCGCCGGTAAAGCGCATCCGCGGGACGAAGGCGGCAAAGCGCTCATTCAGGAAGTTTACAAATTCTCGCGCGAGTCCGGTTTTCATAATCGCATTGTTTTCGTTGAAGACTACGACACCTATATTGCGCGGCGTCTGGTGCAGGGAGTCGATCTCTGGTTGAATAATCCTTTGCGCCCACTCGAAGCGAGCGGCACTAGCGGCATGAAAACGCCACCTAATGGTGGGCTTAATCTCAGTGTGCTGGATGGTTGGTGGGGCGAGAGTTACAACGGCAATAACGGCTGGGCCATCGGCGCGGAGATCAGAGATGGTTCCATCGATTTCCAAAATGAAGTCGACTCCTCGACTCTGTATCAGTTGCTCGAGAATCAGATCATCCCTCTCTATTATGCCAAGCCTGATGGCAAGCTCCCGCTGGCCTGGTTGCAGCTCATGCGTGAATCCATCCGCAGCGTCACACCCGTGTTTAACACTCACCGGATGGTCAAAGAATACACGGAGCGCCTTTACGCTCCGGCCGCGCAAGCGCATCGCGAATTTCTCGCGGATAACTGTGCCGCCGCGACTCGCCTAAGCGAATGGAAAAGGCGTATGCGCAAAGACTGGTCGCAGGTTCGTATCGACGACGTACGGGTCGGCAACGAAGATCGCCAGAGCATCCCGGTGGGAGAATCGCTTCAGGTGAGCGCATGCGTGCACCTCGGCTCGGTCGATCCCCAACACGTCCGAGTCGAAGTTTATCACGGTGAAGCGGAAGACGGCGGAATCAAAAACCCGGCGACCGCGATGCTCGATCAATCCAGTCAGAACGGGGACGGTAGTTATATCTATCGCGGGTCAGTTCCGGCGAGCGAATCCGGCGCCTACGGCTTTAGCATTCGCGTTGTGCCGACCCATCCGCATTTGCAGCAAAACCACGAACTACGTCTGATCACCTGGTCGTAACTTCGATTATTGGAGACGATACGCTTCGACCAACGCCACACCGGTCGTACCGTTCTTACCCGTAACAACCGCCGTGTAACTACCCGCCGCCAGCGACACGACGAGCGCCGCTTCCCGATCGTCCGTTGGTGGAAGGAGGGTAGCCTTTATCGCGGTCGGAGTGGCGTCGTGCCAGTTGTCGTTCTGAGCGATCAACGCGCCGTTTCCGTCAACCAATTGAATAACCGGATCCAGCAACGGGCTGGAAATGCCGGCCGTGCTAAGACTCGGTCCGATGGCGCGGAGAACGACAACCGGTGGTTCCCCACTGTTAATAATCAACCCGCCAATTAACACATTATCACCGGTGCCGACAAACCCACGCGTGCTCACGTTGGACAAGGTCGAGTTTGCCGCCGGGGCCAAATCATAAACCTCTGCCAAGGCGATACCGGTGCCGCCGTTATTCCCGCTGACAATAGCGGTATAGGAACCGGGCGGCAGAGTTTTGATAACGGCAGATTCGAGATCATTTTGCGGGGCGCGGCCAGTCGCTTCTATTTCGGCTTGCTGATTTGACTTCCAATTATCGTTAGTCGCGACAATAGCATGATTGCTATCGTAAATCGTCACCGTCGGGTCAGTCAGCACACCCGAGATCCCAAAGCTTGCGAGCGACGGACCGATTGCACGCACCAGGACTTTCTTCGAGTCTGACCCAGTGATAATAAAACCGCCAATCAATACATCCTCGCCCGTCCCGACCATCCCCCTAGTTGAGATATTGGCTGCTTCTCCTAGCGGCCCGATTTCTCCACTAAGCAGGCGGTTTGCTTCGTTCGCCAGTTGATGATGACCAGCGGTTGTCGGGTGTATATCATCCCAAAAGAGATATTGGTCCGGGTTGACTGAAGAATTGCCCTGTGCCGAATCCATCACGTTGATGAAGCCGTATTTGGACGGCTGACCCAAGACACGAATTACATCCAACCAAACATCGAAGGTGTAAACTTGAATGGTGATGCCGCCGACGGCGAGCGTGCTCTTCGTGGAGGCAATCACCGAATTGAGGTCGTTACGGTAGATCGCGGAATCGAGATTGAGCGAGGCCACTCGATTGGGATCACCAAACGAATTCGGGATGGCGCCTAATGGCGGCACATTCGGCACGAGAAAGTTTCTCGCACCCGCCGTGGCCAAGCGCTGAATCAAAACCCCAACGCGATTGGCGGTGTTGGTGACATTGGTCATGCTTTGATCATCGAAAAGATCATTGCCGCCGCCCCAAATAATGTACAAGGCATTTGGATCCGGAGTGTGGCTCGCCAGGTAATCCGAAACCTGTTTGCCCATGTTATCGATGGTAATGGTGAAGTCGCCACCACCGAACGGAAACGGATTATTGATAATAGTTCGCTCCTGCGTCCCGTCTTTGGTCGTTGCGCCGCCGAACGCGAAATCGGTTCCGCCATCCAGGCTGTTGGTCGCTACCGGCAAATGCAAAAACGATTGCGCCAGTTGCTCATGCCACAGGCCGCGATACAGCGTCGCAGCCGGGTCGGTATCAGTATCGTCGGTAAAACGATAGTTGCTATAGTTAAAGTTGCTACTCGGGTAACTAAAATGCACCGTGTCGCGCGCTCGGTGGGCAATGTTTCCGTCATCCGAGAGGCTATCGCCGAACACGATAATTTGGGTAAAGATCGGAGCTTGTGCTTGAAGCGCCCCGCCCGCCAGAATGAACAGTATTAGTGTGGCCACGGCAGACGTCCGCGCCATTCGATTAAGGTGAAAGTGATTACCCGACATATTTATTCCCTCTAAACTTTGTGACCGTTGCGAAGATCACTTTTGTGCCCCTCAGTTGATCCCTACCGTGTAAACGTAGCTCGCCTCCGCGATGGATGCCGCCACCCCCTCCACCCAGCCTGGCTGAGTTCGGCCTAGAACCGATTCAATACCTTGGCGAAAGTA
>QHNU01000014.1:1970-12843 GCA_003218525.1 Verrucomicrobiota bacterium | reverse complement strand
TCGACAAAGATCGACAATGGTTCAAAGCCCAAACCGGATTGCCGGCAGACCTGGCCGACGCTCGCGGCACTTCTCGTGACCTCTCTCTTTGCGGTCATGTCGTCGCAAAAGATGATATTTTGATTGTTCGCGATTTGGCGCGTGATCCTCGCTTCGCCAATAATCCGTTTCTCAAAGAACAGGGATTTCGATTTTATGCCGGTGTTCCGCTACGGGGCCCTAACGGCTCACCGATTGGATCGCTCTGTATTCTCGATATCAAACCGCGCGATATATCACGGCAAGAACAGGATCTGCTGCAAATCGTGGCCGAGGATGTCATGGACGAAATTAAGCGACGACCTGTGACTGACGCCGATAGATCCTCCGAAAACGGAAAGACGTAGACGGCCTGACAGTTCGCCGTCAACATTGCCATTAATGCAAATGTCTAAAGACACTCAAAAGGCTCTCGCCATCATTCTCGGCGCTCTCGGCCTCCTCATCGTCCTCCTGATCTGGGCCAATCATCTCCGCCCGCACGCCTGATAAACATTGCGCCCGATCCATTGCCTCGGCGAGGCGTCACGCGTATCAGTTTCTCCCAATGAGCGCGGATTCGCCAGCAACACGTCGTGGAATGCTTGCCCTTCTTCGTCCGGGGCCATTCCGCCGTTACATCATTGGCTCGGCCATTTCGGATACCGGCACCTGGATGCAGGTAATGGCACAAGGCTGGGTTATGAGTGCGCTCACCAACAAAGCACTTCTTCTCGGAATGGTAAATTTCGCCGCCGGTATTCCGACCTTAGCTTTAACCATGATTGGCGGCTCGGCGGCGGACCGTTACGACAAGCGCAAAATCCTGATCTGGACGCAAATTGTACAAACCCTACTCGCGATCATCCTCGGCACTCTGGTCGCGACTGGCCGGATTCATGTGTGGCACGTCGTTCTGCTGGCGGGATGTCTCGGGATTTGCATCGCATTCGAAATGCCGGCCATTTCCGCGCTCGTTCCGGAATTGGTGAAGCGCGATCAAATTGCAGCCGCCATCGCAATGGATCGTTCTGTTTTCCATGGCTCGCGGCTGGTCGGGCCATCCTTAGCCGGATTGTTTGTTGGTTGGTTCGGCGCCGCCTCTGCATTTTTCACAAATGCGGCGTCCTTTTTCGGGCTCGTTATTGCGCTCGTCACCTTACCGCCGCGGCCGCCGGGAACCGCGGAAGAAGAAGAGCAGCGCCGGAGTGGCTTTAAAGAGGGGCTGCGATATGTCCGCCACGATCGTACGATCCTCTCCATGATTGCGCTCATTGCGCTGACTACCATTTTCATTTTCCCATTTCTTTCGGTCATGCTGCCGCTTTACGTCCGCAACATTCTCCAATTGGGCCCGGATCGAATGGGACTATTGATGGCGATCTCTGGAATCGGCTCCGTAACCGGCTCGCTCGGTTTGCTCAGCGTCGCGCGCGATCATCGCTTTAGGTTTATGACGGTCGCCGTCGTAGTCGTCGCCCTTGCGCTCTTTTGCATGTCAAGAACGAATAGTTTTCTTCTCACTGCGGTTGCGATGGGAACGCTGGCAATTGCTCTGTCGCTCAATTTCGGCTTGGCCGGAACCATTGTTCAAGAACGTGCACCCGCGCCCTTGCGCGGACGTATCTCTGCGGTTTTTGGACTGAGTTTTTTTGGACTGATGCCGATCGCCGGCCTGCTCACGACGGGACTGTCTGATCTCATCGGGATGCGGACTGCGCTGATGATTTCATCCATTCTCTTTGGAATTTTGGCCGTCATAGTGATGAACATCGCCGGACGAACCGTTTGCGCCGCCCCGTCCACACCAATTTCCGAGGTAGAGGTCGAAGCGGAAGCTCAGCCAGCTCCAATCGCGTGAAACTCACGCGATGATCGCTTTTTCCACTTCTTGGAATTCCAATCGTCATACTTGCGGCGAGGAAATGCTGCGCGAGATCAAAGCGCTTGGGTTCGATCTGATCGAGCTTGGCCATGGCATTCGCATTTCGCTGGTTCCCGGTATTCAAAAAATGTTTGATGCCGGCGAAGTGCGATTCAGCAGCCTTCACAATTTTTGTCCGCTCCCGGTGGAAGTGCTGAGCGCGTCACCCGATTGCTATCAAATGTCCGCTCCCGACAAGTCCGAACGGGATCGTGCAGTCAAGCAAACAGTACGAACAATCGATCTGGCGGCCCGATTGCAGGCGTCTTTTGTGGTTCTTCACCTTGGATCGGTCGCAATGAATGCGATTACCGATGAGTTAATTGCTTTTGCAGAAAAGGGCGAGTTGTTCTCGCGGCGTTACGTTCGCAAAAAAATCGCCGCCGTGCGAAAGCGGGAAGAACATGCTGCTGTGGCGCTGGGCCGGGTCAAGGAATGTTTGCAACCGATCGCAGCCCACGCCGCCGCCAGAAATATCCGTCTCGGCATCGAAGCCCGCCGCGGCTACGAAGAGATTCCATCGGAGCGCGAAATGCCCGGGCTGCTCGAAGAAATCGCGGCCCCACACGTCGGCTACTGGCATGATATGGGTCACATTCAAATTAAAGAAAATCTCGGCTTTCTCGATCATGCGGATTGGTTGCGCACCATCGCCGCCCGCACCTTCGGTTGCCACATGCAGGATCTGAGATGGCCAGCCCAGGATCATCAACCGCCGTTCCTGGGGAACATGAGGCTTGAGCCACTCACTCATCTTCTGCCGTCCGATTGTCAGATCGTGTGGGAGCTCAGCCCACGATCTAGCGTCACGGAGATTGAACGGTCACGCGCAATCTGGAAAGAGCGGTTTGGCGAATGAAAAAGATTCTGCTTGGCCTTTTCCAACTAGTCGTCACTATCGCCGTGCTCTACTGGGTTTTTCATGACCCTGGTAAGCGCGCCCAAATGGTGGTCGCGCTGAAATTGGCGGATTATCGTTGGGTCGCGATCGCGATCGTCACCTATCTCGTCGTAGAAATCGCCGCCTTTGTTCGTTGGCAAATCTTATTGAAGGTTCAGGGCATCTCGCTGAGCCTGCCGCGCGTCGCCGGTTTGTCGTTGATCGGCATGTTTTACAACCAGTTTCTACCGGGAGGAACGGGCGGTGACATCATTAAGAGCTATCTGCTGCTCAAGGAAACGCCGGGAAAGAAAGCCGGTGCTTTGCTCGCCGTGCTTTTCGATCGTTTAATTGGCCTGGTCGCGTTGGTGACAATTACAGGCGTGCTTGTGTTGTTACGTTATCACTGGCTCGCCCAAAAACCGGAAACGCGCGGATATCTTTACTTCCTGTTGATTACACTTGGCGTGTCGATTCTAAGCCTCGCTTCAACGTTCCTGATCAGCGGCCTCACTCTTTTTCATTATTTGCCAGCCCAATTTCCCGGGCGCGAAAAATTGCTGGAAACTTCGGCCGCCTATCATCTTTATGCTCGCCATTGGCCGGGAAGCTTGCTCGCGTTTGGCGCATCGCTCATCGCACACCTCGCCACCTTCGCCACCTTTCTCTGCGTCGCTTATGGTTTTCGCGCCGGTGTTCAGTTGGTTGACTTCTTTGCCGTCATGCCAATTGAGCGCACCATTTCGGCCATGCCGATCAGTTTCGCCGGGGTCGGTCTGCGCGAACATGTTTTGCAGGTAATGTTGCATGGCCTTTGCGGAGTACCGGAAGCCGTTGCCGTGCTCATCGGCTCAATGAGTTTTATCATCATTCTTCTCTGCTGCCTCCCGGGTGGCCTGGTTTATTTCTTCTTCAAACCAAGCGGCGAGAAGCGGCACGTCCCTTTGCGCGAGATGCAACAAGATGTCGCCAGCCTCGAGCATGAAATCAGCCGCGCGGAGTAAAGCGCGGGCCGAGCAACGCCCACGGGCAACACCATTCGTCGCCGCCACTTTTGCGATGACGGTAGACGGAAAAGTCACCACCAAAAACCGTGGCACCGTCGATTTTACCTCGCGCGAGGACAAACTTCATCTCATGAGACAACGTGCCCTGGGTGACGCTGTCCTTGTTGGTCACACCACTCTCGAACGCGACAACGTCCGTCTGGGAATTCCGCATCCGGATCTGCGCGCGCAACGACTCGCTCGTGGGCAGCCAGCATATCCAATTCGCGTCATTGTCTCAAACAGGGGGCGCATCAATCCTTCACTGAATATTTTTCAAACCGATTTCGCGCCAATCCTCATCTTCTCCACTACTCGAATGCCACGCCGAATTCGGGAGCAATTACGCAAAAGAGCGATTTTGCATCTGACCGAGTCGTCCCAGATCGATCTCCGCCGGGTGCTCCGCCAATTACGTGCTCAGTACGGCGTGAAATATGTCGCGTGCGAAGGTGGACCGGCCTTGTTCCGTTCGCTCCTGGAATTGCGTCTGGTCGATCAACTCAACCTGACCATCGCGCCGTTTCTGTTTGGTGGACGGAAGGCGCCGACCCTGACGGGAGTGAATTCTGGTTTTTTGGCACGCACCGTTCGTTGTTCTCTCATCGACATGAATGTTGCCGGCGAAGAATGCTTTTTGACTTATAAAATCAAACACTAGGCTCGCCGACGCGGCCTGGGCACAAGTTCGCCGCCGCAGTTTGGACACCGATGTTTTAACGCTCCGGCACAGGTCTCACAAAAAGTACACTCGTATGAGCAGATGAATGCCTTGCCGTCGTGTGCAAGCAAGCTGTCGCATCGCTCGCATCGAGTTCGCATTTCTAACGCCATAGTGTCACTTTCCGGGCCGAAGCTGAACAATTTGTCCCGCAACCGGAATGCACAAAACGAATTCAATCATTATGCAGGCGCCCAAGATGGCCATCTTCGAAACGGCGGCCAACCTCGAACTTTGGCCGAAAATACTGCCGCATTATCGCTACATTCATTACCTTGACCGCAGTCCGAATTGCAACGTGGTCGTGATGGCCGCCAAGCGATCTGGAATTCCCATCTCCTGGACTTCAGAGCAAGTCATCGATGCCGAGAAAGTTGAAATACGCTTTCACCATTTGAAGGCATTCACCAAAGGGATGCGTGTTGTCTGGACATTTCATGACACGCCAGGAGGTATTCGCGTGGAAATCATGCATGATCTGCAATTTCGAATGAAGTTTTTGGCTCCTATCGCGGACATGATCATTGGTGGCTTTTTTATTCACAATATTGCTAACAAAACATTGCGCTGTATGAAGGCTTACGTGGAAGCAAGGGCAAACAAGGTTGCTGCATGAGCCGACGGCGCGCGGTCATCACTGGCATCGGACCAATCACTTGTATCGGACAAGGCGTGGCCGAGTTCTGGAAAGGCATCCTCGCCGAAAAAAGCGGGATTACCCGGATCTCAACTTTTGATACATCGATGTTCCACGCGCATTGCGGTGGCGAAATTCCCGATTGGGAGCCGTCGCAATTCTTCCCGCCCCATCGCTTGAAGCGTCTGGATCGTTATGCCCAGTTCGCTGTCGCCTCAGCCAAGATGGCCTTGGATGACGCTGGCATCCCATATTCGCGAGAACGTCCGCAACACCGGGTTGGCGTGAGTTTTGGCACCGCGCTCGGGGGTGTTTGTCAGGCCGAAGATCAACATATTCGTTTCCTGAAAAAGGGAGCGCGCGGTGTGAATCCAACACTGGCGTTGCAGGTTTTCGGTGGCTCGGCGCATTCCAATATCGCAATCGAATTTGGATTTCGCGGGGTCGGGACAACCAATTCGAACAGCTGTGCCAGCGGTACTGTCGCAGTGGGCGAAGCATTACGCTACATCCGGGATAATTTTGCCGACGTCATCGTGGCGGGCGGAGCCGAAGCGGCGCTGGCTACTCTTTCATTCGGCGCATTTGATCTTATTAAAACGATGAGCCGCTGGAACGGTGATCCGGCACTGTCTTGTAGACCGTTCGATCGACTGCGCGATGGCTTTGTCATGGGCGAAGGCGCCATGTCACTGATCGTTGAAGAACTCGCACACGCTCGTTCGCGTGGTGCGCGCATTTACGCGGAAGTGCTCGGTTACAGCTTGAATAACGATGCTTACCACATGACCTCGCCGTTGCCCGACGGCCAATCCTGCGCCCAGGCTATGCGCGATGCTTTGGCTGATGCACGCCTCACGCCTGAACAGATTGACTACATTAATGCGCATGCCAGTTCGACACAGCTCAACGACAACACCGAAACGATGTCGATCAAACAAGTCTTCCAGGAACAAGCGAGAAAAATTCCAGTGACCGGCACTAAAGGCTACTATGCACATCCGTTGGGCGCGACTGGCGCGATCGAAGCCGCTCTTTGCGCGCTTGCCTTGAATCGACAATGGGTTCCACCCACAATTAATTACCAACATTGTGATCCCGCTTGCGATCTTGACCTAGTGCCGAATCACGGACGCAGCGCGAAGCTGGATTACGTGATGAGCAATTCGTTTGGTTTTGGTGGAATCAATGCCTGCGTGATTCTCGGACCGTCGCCGAGATAATTACGACTGCATGTGCTAATGGCACTCGCATATAAGCGTTCGGCGAAAAGGCGTAGTTATCGCGGGCCGCTCAGATAATGCCAGTCCGGCTCGGACCCTCTCGCCGCCGGGGGGATGAAACCAATCACTTGAGTAAATCCGGGCGGTTCTCGCGCGTACGCCGGACCGCTTTCTCTTTTCGCCAGGCTGCTATTTGCGCGTGATTTCCCGATAACAATACCTTCGGAACTGTCCAGCCGCGGAATTCGGCCGGTCGCGTGTATTGCGGCGCCTCAAGCAAGCCACCGCGAAAACTGTCATCGATCGCCGATTGGTCGTCTCCGAGAACACCGGGAATCAGACGAACGACGGCATCGACGAATACGACCGCTGCGATTGCGCCATTAGTAAGAACATAATCACCGATTGAAATTTCGGCATTGGCCAGGTGCTCGACCACGCGGTGATCGATCCCTTCATAGTGTCCGCAGAGCACGACTAGATGCTGCTGCTTCGACATCTCATTAGCCAATGTTTGGTCGAACCGCTTTCCCTGTGGTGTCATTAAAATCGTAACGCTGTTCGGTCGCCGCAAAGATTCCACCGCAGCGAAAATCGGCTCCGGTTTCATTACCATCCCCTGCCCGCCCCCAAACGGGGCATCGTCGACAACGTGATGTTTATCGGTTGTCCAATCCCGCAGGTTATGGATGCGAAGCTCGAGCGCGCCATTTTCCTGCGCCCGTTTCATAATACTTTCGCTCAACGGAGCGCGGCATATCTCCGGGAAAAGGGTGATAATGTCGATACGCACTGTACTAGCTTAAGCTGGTAGGGGCGATTGACTCCGAAAACTTTCGCGAGTTGACACAATCGCCCGCCATCGAGGACCGTTTCTTCAGCGGCAATTCAAACAACCGCCCCGATGCGGTTACGAATGTTATTCGACGATTTCGAGCGCCGCTCGCTGACCGTGGCGAGAAGCGGAACTGGAGAGTAATGCCCGAATAGCCTGAATCGTCTGCCCATTCCGGCCAATCACGCGCCCAATATCGCTTTGCCGCAATTGGAGCCGAAATATAATGGTCTTTCCCGAGGGAATTTCGGTGATAATCGCTTCGTCCGGAGAATCGACGAGTTGCCGAACGACGAATTCCAAGAATTCGCGCATACCAAAATCAACTGGCCGCGGCCGCTGTTTGCCCGGAGCCTTTTTTTGTTTTCTTGATCAAGCTGCGCACCGTGTCTGAAGGCTGGGCCCCACGCGCCATCCAGTAATCGATTCGGTCAAGTTTAAGAGTGCTGTTTTGACCCGGCTTTTGCGGATCATACGTTCCGACGAGCTCAAGGAATTTTCCATCGCGCGGGCTGCGGCTGTCAGCCACCACCACTTTGTAATAAGGGCGGTTGAGCGCGCCTTCTCTGCGGAGTCGAATTGAAACTGCCATACTTAATTTTGCATTCGCGCCATCTGCGCCATCATTTTTTTCATTTTACCGGCATTCTTCATCAGCTTGCGCATCTGGTTAAAACGCTGCAGCAAATCATTTACTTCCGTGACGGTGCGTCCGCTTCCACGCGCAATTCGTTGACGCCGCCGTGCATTTAAAATATCCGGTCGCGCCCGTTCTTCCAAGGTCATTGAAAGCACGATCGCTTCGATGCGACTGAGCTGTTTCTCCTCCACCGAAAGGCCGGGGACGTTACTCATTCCCGGCAGCATGCCAAGAATATTTTCGAGCGGCCCAAGCCGGCGCATCATTTTGAACTGCGTCAGGAAATCGTTGAAATCAAACTTTGCTGTTCGGAGTTTGCGCTCGAGGTGGGCTGCTTCTTCTTCATCCACCGCTTCCACGGCTTTTTCGACAAGGCCGACAATGTCGCCCATGCCGAGGATCCGGCCCGCGAGCCGATCCGGCACGAAGGTTTCAAATTGATCAAGTTTCTCGCCCACCCCCGCAAATTTGATGGGACGCTGCGTAACCTCGCGCATCGAGAGGGCCGCGCCACCACGAGCATCGCCATCGAGTTTGGTCAGCACAATTCCTGTGATGTGCAGTGCGTCGTTGAAATGAGTCGCGACGCTGACTGCCTGCTGCCCGGTTGCGGCATCAGCCACCAGCAAAATCTCTTGTGGCTGCAAGAAATCGCGGAGCTGCTTTAATTCCTCGACCAGGGGCTGATCAATTTCCTGGCGCCCGGCCGTATCGAAAATCTTCACATCGGCGTTTTCCATCCATTGCAAACTCGCGGCCGCCGCACGCCTGACCTCTTTTTCACTCGGCTCTGGAGTAAACACGGGAACGTCGATTTGTTTGCCGAGTGTGGCGAGCTGTTCGATGGCGGCTGGTCGCTGCAAATCGACCGCGATCAAAGCGGGATTGCGTCCCTGCTTTTTTAATAATCGGGCCAACTTGGCTGAAGACGTCGTTTTGCCGGAGCCGTTTAAACCAACCATCAAGATTCGCGCTGGTTTGCTCAAATCTAGTGGCGCCGCATCCCCGCCAAGCAAGACGGTCAGTTCGTCGTGAAAAATTTTGACCATTTGTTGGCCGGGCGTGACACTACGGAGCACTTCTTCCCCCAACGCTTTCTCCTTCACTCGCGCGACGAAGTTCTTTGCCACTTGGAAATCGACGTCCGCCTCGAGCAAGGCCAGTCGTACTTGACGCAGCGCTTCGTTGACGTTCGACTCGCTGATCGTGCCGTGACCGCGCAGGTCTTTAAAAATGTCCTGCAGTTTATCGCTTAACTGGGAAAACATTTTTTCAATTGGAGAGACGCGCTCCGTCGCGTCCTATTCCTAATATTGGACACGACGAAGCGCGTCCCTCCAGAAATTATCATCGCGTCGCCTATTTCCTGGGCGACGCGGACGGCGGCGGCGACTCCTGGGCTTTCTTGGTCCCCTCATCAATCGCGAAACTCCAGTGCGCTTCGACTTTCTTCCCACCCGATTTTGCTTCGACGATGACCGAGCATTTGTCTCGAAGCTTTTGCGTCACCTGATACGAAACGGTCTGCGTCTTCGCATCGTAGGAGGCCGGGACCACACCGAGGCCACTGACCCGGATCGTCACGGTGCCGGGATCAATCGCGCCAAAGGCGGAAAGATTGGCGCTGATTAGAGGCAGCGGATTCCGCACGGTCTCGCCATCCGCCGGTTTGCTTTGAATATTGGCGGCTCCAATCTCCGCCACCGGTGCGCCACCGGCACTGGAGGTGGCGATCATCGATATGGCGTCGCCAAAAACTTTCGGCTTGTTTGCTTCGATCAAATACCGGCCAAGCGAATCCACCGATGATCGAAAAGTAAGAGGCTGGCCATAAACGGTGAACACAGCCTCGTAGCCCGCCTGTGTTGTGACATCTTTGATGTGCTGATTGTAAAAACCGTAGGGGACGGCAAAACAGTTCACTCGAATACCCAGCCGCTGCTCGAGCAATTCTTTGCAGCCGACAACTTCGTTGTGCAGCCATTGCTCATATTCAGGCGGAGTTAGTTTCTTCTTCGCCACCTTGTCGTAAGGTTTTCGTAAATCCTGGTGCGTGGCCGAGTGCGCCTGGATATCGATGCCGGCATCGCGCATTTCCGCAAGCTGCTCCCACGTGATCGCCTCCCCGCCTCCAAAATGCCCGCCCCGCACTCCTTCGGTGTAAATGAACATGGTGAATGGATACCCGAATTTTTTCATGATCGGCCAGGCAACTTCGTACTGTGATTTCCAGCCGTCATCGAACGTGATGACCGCGGAACGCGGCGGGATGTTTTTCTCACCGCGTTTCCACGCCAAGAAATCTTGCGATTACAGTGATGCCGCGATTTTTCAGTTCCTGCATTTGTTGTTCGAAGGCTTGCGGTGTGATTTCCGTGTCCGGCCGGTGGACCTGATTGACGAAACGGTGGTACCCAAAAACGATGGCTTGAGCAGTCTGATCGATCGCCACTTTCTTTGGCTGCGGCGCCACCGGACTAGTCCCGGCTGCCGGAGACCCCCCTGGGCCGGTCGAAGCGTCAGGTGACGCTGAAGCCAACGGCGTGGGCGTAGCGCCTTCGCCGATTCTTTGGACCGTTTCGTGCTTTTTACAGAGGGAAAGCCCGAGGGTCAGGATAAGGGGAATGACAGCAAATTTGGAAAGCATAGCGACGAATATCGCCTTTAAATCTGGTCACGGTAAAAACAAGCGGTTTTTGCGCAATCGATGGATCGAATTCGCCGTTCCCCGGCGAAAAATTTGTCTCTCCCAGATGATTCGATTATCAGTCGTCCACATGCCAGGCTACTCTCACATCGGTTTTTTACTTGTGGCGCTAGCGCTCGCAAGTTGCCAAACTGTTTCTAAAGAGCAGCGCAAGAACACCAGCCGAACCTTTAATACCGTGGTCGTCGATGCCGGGCACGGTGGAAAAGACAGTGGCGCTTATCGTCGATTTGGGCCGCCCG